>NZ_JBIEIS010000099.1:0-11781 GCF_043496855.1 Nonomuraea sp. JJY05 | reverse complement strand
GGCCTTGAACCCCAGCGATACCGTCGACAGCTCGGCACCCGCCGACCGCTTCCCGGTCGCCGCATCGATCGCCGTGTACGTCAACCGGCCGTCGGACAGAACGCCGTACACCGAGGCCGTGCCGTTCGGGCCGTCGATGTAGGGCCAGATGGCGTTGACGATGATCTGCGCGTCGGAGGCCTCGACCTGGTACCGGTCGGGGTAGGCCGAGACCTGGACGGCTTGGCAGACTTCGCCGATCGGCGCGGTCTGCCAGCTGCCGTTCGGGTAGACGCGGAGCATCTTGTCGAGGAAGGCGTTGGTGGCCCACGTCGGGTTCAGGCGCTGGGTCCTGCTCCCCCAGGATGCGCGCTGCTGGAACAGGCCCAGGCTGTCATGGTCGACTTCCTCGCTGATGTTCTGGATGCTGGACTCCACGATGGTCGTGGCGATCGCGATCGCGGCGGCCCGTTTGGACAGCCCGCGGTCGTACACGGCCTTGATCACCATGCGGGCGCATGAGACGCGGTAGGCGGTCATGTAGCCGCGCATCTTGTCGTCAAGCGCGCTGTTGAGCTGGGTGGCCAGGGCGGCGTCCGTCGAGGTAGTGCCGCCTGAGTCGCAGGCGGCCGTGGCGAAGGTGGCTGTGATGTCCGACGCCTTCATCGGCGGGTCCGTCGGGTCGGCCATCGCGGGGTTGGATGACCCGATCAGGGTGATCACGGCCGTGGCTGCGACGGCGGCGCGTGCCGCCAGGCTCTTCACGAGCTGGTGACGGAGTCGGGGTAGGCCGACAGCAGGACCTGCGTCCAACCCTCGGTATCCACCACGCCCTGCCCGTACAGGTCGTCGCCCTTGCCGTCGAGCGGATTCTCGTCGAAGTAGCGGTGCACCGACCCCTCGGCGTTCCTGTGGCCGTAGTAGACACCGCCACCCGGCGACAGCAGGTGGTCGAACACCTGCCAGGTCGTGTCACGCAGCTGGTATCGCTGCCACGACTCCGCACCATTGATCTTGTACGAGATCAACGCACCCGCCGACGTCGTACCCAGAATCCAGCTCGGACCCGTCGCGGTCAGCGTCTTCAGCGTGAACCCGGTCCCGATCAGCGTGTTACCCGTGATATCGGCCAGCACCGGCTTGCCAGCCGTCAGCTTGTACCGACGCAACGCACCATCGGCGATACCGAACAGGTAATTCGACCCGTCATACGCCAGCAGATCATGGGTCCAACCAGTCCCCAGCAACACCGGCGGCGAGAACGTGACCCCATCCCTTACCGAGATGACATCCACCCGATACAGGCGACCATCCCCACCATCCTCGGTCACCAGCAACGTGTTGTAATTCAACGTCGCCAGCGCCTTGGCCTTGAACCCCAGCGATACCGTCGACAGCTCGGCACCCGCCGACCGCTTCCCGGTCGCCGCATCGATCGCCGTGTACGTCAACCGGCCGTCGGACAGAACGCCGTACACCGAGGCCGTGCCCTTGGGCGACACCGTGCCGCAGTTGTGGCTTTCGACGTTGTCCCACTCCATGCCGTTGGCCTGGCCGTAGGTGACGCCGTTGAAGATCGGCTTGATCCGCTCGGAGCCGGCATAGCCCCACGAGGCGTGGCCGTCGCCGTCGGAGTCGTAGGCGAGCTCGAAGTGCAGGTGGGGGTGGTCGTTAGACAATGCCCCGGTCTTGCCGACCTTGCCGATCACTGTTCCCCGCTCCACCTTGTCCCCGGCTGAGACGGCACGGGACTGCAGGTGGATGTAGGTGGTGAAGTAGCCGCCGCCGTGATCGATCTGCACGACGTTGCCGCCGTTGTCGTGCCAGAAGGACCTGTCCACGGTCCCGCCGGCGGCTGCGAGCAGGGTGGCGCCTTCGGTCCCCTGCTGGTCGGGCTCCTTCACCATGTCGAGAGCGGGCGCGTGCCCCCAGCTGTTCAGCTGCCACTTCTGACCACACAGGAAGGGAAGCTGGAAGTCTGGTACGGCCAGCGCGGGGCTCGCCAGCCCGACGATCCCGAGCGCGGCGGCGAACAGCGTGGCGATGAATCCGCGTAATAAAGCGGATCGAGGCATGAGATTCCTCCAGGAGGATTCCGGCTGGATGGGAAATGAACAGGGAAGGCGATTTTCCGTAACGTGCGTTAAGACGTTGCTCGCCTTCCCGCTGACCTCTCGTGCGCGGGATCGACCATAGGAGGCGACGGTATGACGCGGGTATGTTCATCGGGTCGTCGCGTACTGCTCCCAAAAGGGTGAACGTCTGCCTCGTTCCACTCCGGGGAACGAACCGGGCGGCAGCACGGCCAGCACGTGGGAGCTGGCGGGCCCGAGGGCCAGGCGTAACCCTCCCAGCACTGGGCCGGCCCGGTCGGCGGGCGGCAGCAGTGCCCGCAACCCAGGCGATCCGCCCGTACACCGACCGCGACCTGCGCGTCACGGGGCGGTTACACCACGGTTATCGGTCCACTGACGGCGGGACCATTTCGCCCGAGGCGTGATCGCCGTCACACGTCACGGGGATCGGTCTGGACGCTCTCGCGAGCCGCGCAGGCGGGGGGCACGGCTCTGGTCACTCCCGTCTGAGGGACTCCGCCTCGTCTCGGACCTGTCCCGCTCGAAAACCCAGTTTCGCGCTGTGAGCTGGGGTTTCGCTGCACGATCAGAGCGGCGGCTGCCATCATCGCGAGGTGGTGTTGTCGCTCGTCTACCGGTTGATGAGGAGCTTGTTCGGCCTGCTGGCCGTGCTGGTCCGCTCTGACCTGTCCAAGGACGTTGAGCTGCTGGTGCTTCGTCAGGAGAACCAAGTGCTCCGCCGTCAACTCAGTGGTCGGCCGCGGTGGGGTCACGCTGATCGGCTCTGGCTTGGGGCGTTGTCTTGGCTGATCCACCGCCGCCGGTGGGCGCAGCTGTTCCCGGTCACCCCGGCGACAATCCTGCGTGGCACCGTGAACTCGTGGCGCGTAAGTGGACCTTCACCGGCAGGAGCCGCCCGGGACGGCCCGGCACCCGTCGGCCGGTCAAGGCGCCGATCGTGCGGATGGCGCGGGAGAATCCCACCTGGGGGCATAGGAGAATTCAGGGTGAGTTGCCGTGCAGAACGGCAAGCGGGTGTGCGGCGCCGGAGGGCATGGAGGTGTGTCAGCGGCTCGCAGGCTCGCTACTTCCGCTACTTCCGTTCGTTCACGGCCACCAGCCTGAACGGTTCGCGGGCACCGCAGGCCACCAGCGGCGACTACGGCCTGCCGCCCTACCGGCCGGGTCTGCTGGCGCTGCTGCGCTGATGGCGTGACACTCGCGGGCGGCGGGCCCGTTGGCCCGAGCTTCGTCGAAGAACGCCTTGACCTCGTTGTTCACCCCCTCCCACAGGTCGAGCGGCTTGGGCTCATCCGACGGCGGCCGGGTCGCTCCGGTGAGGTCGGGGATCAGCCGGCGCTCTTTACGGCGGTAGCCGCGACCTCGACTGGGCCCTGCACCAACCTCACCGCCCTGGGCCTGCAGTTGGCCGCCTGACGCGTCAATAGACCCACGAGAGTGAGTTGCCCGTGCACGTGGCAGCGCTGATCTTGGCGATGCACACGTAGTACTTCACGCCGTCCTTGGCCTCGAACGCCTTGGTGTAGCTGGTGCCGCTGATGTTCTTGTGGAGATAGTTGCCTTGGGCGGAGATCGTGATCTCGTACTTGTCGTTGGCTAGCTTCGTCGGCTTCTCGATACGGGCCCAGATCCAGGTCTTGTTCTTGTACTTGCCATAGCGCATCTGCAGCGTGCCGAGATCGGTCCTATGGCTGTAGACCCTGGTCTTGACGCTGGTGGCCTTCGTCGGCGCATCCGACGAAGTGGCCAGCGCTGCGGCTGCGGCCGGGGTCGCGGTAGGGGCCGCGGCTGCCGTAGCCGGGGCCGCCCCGGTGGAGGCGATGATCGCGGCGGTGGCCGCCGTTCCGGCCAAGGTCCATATCCTGCGCATTTCAGGTCCCCTTTGCGGTTGTCGGACTGGAGAGGCAATGCTAGGGAGGCCCGGTATATCGGAGGTATGCCCTTCCGGCGGAGCCGTCGTTCCCGGGCATTGCGGGGAGGCGGTACGTGCCGTCGTCCAGGGCTTCTGCTATCAGGCCGTCCAGGGAGCGTTCGACTGGACCGGGTCATCCCAGGTGACGTCCAGCGCGGACTTCATGACGGGGGCGCGGCAGCTCTCAAGACGGCCAGGAGGCGGCTTCGGCACGTGCTGGGAGACCACGGCCGGGACGTCTGCCAGCTTCGGGAAGTACCCCAGCCGCGGGTATCGCACGGGCGAGGGCGTGGCCGGGCCTCGGTCGCGGGCGCCTGGACCGCCGTGGGGGTCGACAGCCTTCTCGGCGGCGCTGGCCACCACCCAGGACGCCCTTGCTTCTTTCTCGACTCCCCTCGATGCTGTCCGTTAGGGGAACGCTCAACGAGACACGTCTCGTGACCGGTCGGTAGCGATGCGACCTGCGGCGACGTCGTGTGCGTCGACTCCGGCACGTTGTCCGGTACATCGCGCCCGGGCGCTGTTCACGCTTGGCGACCGGCATGAGCGTGGCACCGAAGATCACCGCGTTTTCGCTCTGACCTGCGAGAAGAAGTCAAGAACCCAAGATAACGATTGACCTGCCCCGCGACGACGTCGACCTGGTGACCGCGCTGCTCAGCGCCTGCCACTGCTTCGCCACCCACGTCGGCCTGCTGGCCGACCAGCTCGGCGCAGCCGACCTGAGGCGCGGCTGCGGCCTCGCATCGGGATGAACATGAAGCTCGCATACGAGGCGGTCGCGCTCCTTCCGCCGACGCCCACAGGGATGGGCGAAGCTCTGCTCATACGCTCGCCCGTCATCGTCGGTGCGCTGCGCGAGTACTTCGAACTGCTCTGGGAGAAGGCGATCCCGTTCGGAAGCACGGAAGCCGTCGGGCCGCTCACCCCTGCGCAGTCGCAGGTACTGCAGTTGCTCAATCAAGGACTATCCGACGAGGCGATCGCCCGGCGTCATCTCCGCGCTGTCCCTGGCGCCTGACGCCTCCTTCGCGCTCGTCCTGATCAACTCCGCGGCGAGGCCGGCGGAAATAGCGGTCCTAGACCTGGCCCGCCACGAGTTCCGCTACCTCACCGACACCCGCCCTCCGGCACTGCACGTCATCGACCCCGTCGCCCCGAGCAGATCACCTACCCGGCTCGCGATGGACGCGACATCCACGCTCTGCTCTACCGCCCGTACGGCCCCGGCCCTCACCCGGTCCTGCTGTCCATCCACGGCGGTCCGGAATCCCAGCGCCAGTGACGCGGCAGGCAACGTCATGACCCTGTCGAGCTGTACGTTCACCACGGCCGCGCCGCCCCCCGCGCATTCGAGACGACCATCGAGCCGTGGACGTCCTTCTACGACGTGGACGTGCTGTCGCGCTCGACCGGTCGGGCCCATCAGGGGATGGCCTCCGCCAAGTTCGTGCCCGAGATAGACACGTGGGGCTACGCGATCGGGGGGATACCGGGGGATGCACGACGAGCTCACCACGCTCGGCATCAAGGTCGCCTGTCCACGGTCTGTGAGATCCTCAAACAGGAACGCCTTGATTCAGTGCCCGAGCGGGCGTCCACCATGCGGGCCGATTTCCTGCACTCTCAAGCTGCCGCCCTGCTGGCCTGCGATTCGTCGCATTCGTCACGCTCAGTGGGCAGCGCCAGTACACCCTGGCGGCCATCGAGAACGCCACCTGACGCGTCCGCGTGCTCAGCACCGCCACTCACCCGACGGCGAACTGGGTCACCGGGCGCCCCTCACCCGCTACCTGGAGCACTACAACACGGCCCGACCCCACCGCAGCATCGGACAGTTGTCCCCGGCGCAAGCCGAAACCGGACAGCCGTCCCCTATCGACCCGGCGAACCGCCGAGTCCACCGCAGAGCCGTCGTCGGCGGCCTCATCAACGCGTACCAGATCGCCAGCTGAAACCACGGAGAAGAACCGGCAGGTCAGACGCCGAATCCCGTTATCGAGTCCCACAGGCCTGATTCCGGTCGGGCTAGCGGCGCGCGAGGGCCGGGCTAGCGGGACGATGAAATATCCAGATCGTGGATCTCCTGCTCGTCACGTGCCCGGTCCTGATCGGGGCAGTGTTCGCCGTTGCCGCGTTCACCAAGCCGCGCGGCAGCGCGGACCTCCGCCCGTTCGCGTCCATCCTGGTGATGGTGCCGGAAAGGCTGCGCCTTCCGGTGGGTGGCGTGGTCGCGAAAAGTGAGGCGGCGCCGGCTGCGCTCATGGCGATCCCGGGAACCAGGGCTGGTCCTCAGCCGGATCATGCTCGGCGCATTCAGTCTGATGATCGTTGTCACCGCCCGGCGGGGCACGTGAGTGTCCTGCCGCTGCTCCGGCCCGTCCGTGGTCTCGCTCAGCTGGGTGCACCTGATGCGGAACGCCCTGCTGTCGCTCGTGGTGGCGCTCGGCGAGATGGCGCTGACCTTCACGAGCGGGCCGCCGGTCGCGGCGCTGGCGGTGGCGATGCCAGCCGGGCTGGCGGGACGGCCGTGCTCATCGATTTTGACGACGTCGCCGAGTTGTTCATGGACAGAATGGGGAGGGCGTGATGCAGTACCTGGTCGCCGCGGTCGTGCTGGTCGGTCTGCTGGGCCTGGTGAACTTGCTGCTGACCGTCGGCGTGATCCGCCGCCTGCGCAGCCAGAGCTTGCCGCCGTCGATGCCGGTGGAAGGCCTCTCGCCCGGTGCGAGGGTCCCGCAGTTCGCCGCCACGAGCACGAGCGGCGAGCCGATCTCCGACGAGCTCCTGAGCGGACCCGCGATGGTCGGATTCTTCTCCCGGGGCTGCCAGCCCTGCAAGGACCTGCTCCCGCTCTTCGTGGAGCGGGCACGCGGCACGTCGGACGCCGTGCTCGCCGTGGTCGTCGCCGATCCCGGCGAGGACTCCTCAGCCGACGTCGAACGGCTCGCGGAGGTAGCACGTGTCGTCACGGAGGCGCCCCAGGGCCCCCTTCAGACGGCGTTCAAGGTCAACGGGTACCCGACGGTCATCACGATCGACGCTGGGGACACGGTCGTCAGCAGCGGCCACACCATGCCCGCCGAGGTCAAGGCGTCGTGAGGCGGGCGTTCCTCGCCGCGGCGTGCGGGCTCGCGGGTCTGGCCCTGCTGGCCGTTCGGCTGCGCGCGACGTACCTGGTGATCCGCGTCCGCGGCAACAGCATGGCCCCGGCGCTGACCCATGGAGACCGGCTCCTGGCCCGGCGCACGGACCTGGCGGCGCTGCGCAAGGGGCAGATCGCCGTCGTCTCGAGCCCACACCCGACCGGCAGTGAATTCCTGATCAAACGTGTTGCCGCCCTGCCCGGCGATCCGGTCCCGGAGCGGGTACGGAGAGTCGTCGCCGACGACGTCGTCCCGGCCGGCAGGTTCGTCCTGATCGGTGACAACACCGAGGCCAGCTTCGACTCCCGCGAGCACGGCTTCTTCCACGCCGACGACCTCCATGCCGTCACCGTCAAGAAGCTGGAGACGCAGCATGGCCGTTGACGGGGTGCGCCTGACCGCCTCCGCGCGTGAGGCGGCGGCCACCGGCTGGAGCAGCGCTGCCGTTCCCATGATCGGGTACGCGTTCACGCTGCTGGGCATGGCCACGACGCCGATCGCGGTGGCCTGGCTGACCAAGCTGGTCGTCGACGGCCTCACCGGGGCGGCCTCCCTGTCGGAGCTGCTGGGCCTCGCCGCAGGGCTGGCCGGTACCGGCGTCGTCGCCGCGACCCTGCCGCACGCCTCGCGGTACCTCGGCAGCCAGATCGGCCGCGCCATTGCGGCCACCACGACAGACCGGCTCTTCGCGGCCACGGCACGATTTCCAGGGCTCCGGCCTTTCGAGGATCCACGCTTCCTCGACCGGCTGCGCCTTGCCCAGGAGGGAACGTCCAGGGCAGACGGCATCGTCACCGAGGCATTCGGCCTGGTCCGCTCCGCTGTCACTGTGATCGGCTTCGTCGGGTCCGTGCTGGTGATCAGTCCTGCCATGACGCTGATCGTGCTGTGCGCCGCCGTGCCGGCACTCATCGCGCAGCTGAAGCTGTCCCGCCGGCGCACGACCTTGATGTGGGAGATCGGCCCCGCGGAACGACGGCAGCTCTTCTACAGCACCCTGCTCAGCACGATCGAGGCGGCCAAGGAGATCAGGCTCTTCAACCTGGGCGGATTCCTGCGCGGCCGCCTCATGGCCGAGCTGTCAACGGCTCAGGCGGGCAAGCGGCGGATGGACCGCAAGGAGCTGTCGGCGGAGGGGGCGCTCGCCCTGCTGTCCGCCGTGGTGGCCGGAGGCGGGCTCGTCTGGGCCATAGCCGCGGCCCGGACGGGCACGCTCACCGTCGGTGACGTGTCGATGTTCACCGTCGCCGTCGTCGCCGTCCAGGGCGGGCTCGACACCCTGGTCAACGGCATCGCGATGACCGATCACAACTTGCGGCTCTTCGGGCACTACGTGGCAGTGGTCAGGGCCGAGCCCGACCTCGTCGTGCCGACCGACCCCGCTCCGCTGCCGCCACTGCGCCGGGGGATCGAGCTGCGCGACGTCTGGTTCCGTTACAGCGACGACCATCCCTGGATCTTGCGCGGCGTCGACCTGTTCATCCCGTACGGCGCGGCCGTGGCACTGGTCGGGCTCAACGGCGCGGGCAAGAGCACGCTTGTCAAGCTGCTCTGCCGGTTCTATGACCCGAGCCGGGGAGCGATCCTCTGGGACGGAGCCGACCTGCGCGATGTCCGGCCGGAGGCGCTGCGGGAGCGGATCAGCGGCGTCTTCCAGGACCACATGGCCTACGACTTCTCCGCCCGCGACAACGTCGGCGTGGGAGACGTCGGTGCCCGTGACGACCTGAACCGGATCCGCGCCGCCGCGCGAAAGGCCGGCGTGGACGAGCTGCTGGCGGCCCTTCCCCGCGGCTACGACACGCTGCTCACCCGAATGTTCACCAGCGAGGAGGACCGCGAGGACTCCTCGACCGGCGTCGTGCTCTCCGGCGGCCAGTGGCAGCGAACGGCCCTGGCCAGAGCCTTCCTCCGCGACGGACGGGACCTGATGATCCTCGACGAGCCCAGCTCGGGTCTCGATCCCGAAGCCGAGGCCGACGTGCACGCCCGGATGCGCCACCACCGCGCGGGCCAGACCAGCCTGCTCATCTCCCACCGGCTGAACACGGTGCGGGACGCCGACCTGATCGTCGTCCTGAAGGACGGGGTCGTCGCCGAGCGGGGAAGCCACGACGAACTCATGGCGGTGGACGGCACCTACGCGCGCCTCTTCCGCCTACAAGCCCGCGGATATCACGAGGTAGTCCCCGGTGATACCGCGCCCAGTGAACCCGAGGCAAGAAAGGAGGTGAAAACAGAATGCTGGACAAGCTCATCGACCGGTTGATTCCCACGGTCAAGGCTGACGCGGCGTGCGCCGTGAGGTGCGTGCAGGTCAGCTACGACCCGGCCACCGGGTGCTACAAGATGAAGTGCTATCGATCGGACTGCACCTATTACATGGTCACGCTTTGCGAATAACTCGCCGGAGAAGGGTGGGACAGGTGAAATCCATCACCGCCTTGGCGGACCGGATCATCGCTTTCGTCGTACCGGCCGGCGACGCGCAGGCCGCCTGCACCGCACGTTGCATTCTCGACCACACGACCTGCACCGGCAGCATCTGTTGCGCTTACTACAAGTGCTGGAAAAGCGACTGCACGGTCTACTGGAGAAAGCAGTGCGCCTAGGTAAGTGAAGGGTGCTCCCTGGCAGGCTCCGGCCAGGGAGCACCCCGTAGAACGCGAGATCGAGGACCATGAGAAACGCGATAGAAAAGCTCAGCGACCGGATTCTGGCGATGGTCGTCCCGCAGCACAGCGCTGCCGCCGTCGACTGCTACTACATCTACAAATGCATCGGCGGAACGAAACTTCGGGCGCACTGCTGTGACGGAAGCTGTGGAAAATACGTGATCGTCTGCAACACCTGTTGCTAGAGCGGCGCGCCTCGGAGTATGTCCTGGTGCTGCCGGCGTAAGTGGTCGGCCGGTTCGATGCCGAGTTCCGTACTGAGGATGTCTCGCATGCGCCGGTAGGCGGCGAGCGCTTCGGCGCGGCGGCCGCGCCCGGCCAGGGCACGCAGCAGCATCTCCCACAGGGATTCGCGGAAAGGGTGGGCCTCCACGAGGCGCTCCAATTCCGGGATGACCCCGGCGTGGAGGCCGAGCCGCAGCTCGGCCTCCACACAGAGCTCGGATGCGGTCAGGTGCATCGCGTCCAGGCGGCGGCGCTCGCAGCGGACGGTTTCGACGTCGATCTCCGGCGCCAGCGGACCGTGCCACATGTCCAGCGCCTCCCGCAGCAGCCCGGCTGCCACCTCCGGACGGCCCGCAGTCAGAGCCTCCGATCCCCGGGCGAAGCACTGCTCGAACGCCCTGATGTCCACCGCTCGATCCGGGACGACCAAGGTGTAGCCGTTCCCGAGGGTGGCCAGGCCGACACCATGGGCGGCCAGCGGCGCCAGAGCGCGTCGCAGGCGGTAAACATACGTTTGCAGACTCGCTCTGGCCGTCGCCGGCGGCTCGTCCGGCCAGAGCTCCGTCATCAGCCGATCCACGCTGACCACTCCGCCTGAACGCAGCATGAGAACGGCAAGAATCGCCTGCTGCTTCGCGGCCCGGACGTTGATCGCGCGGCCCCCGCCGTCGACCACCGCCAAGCGTCCCAACAGTTGGAACATCGTGCACCTCCGATCGGCATTGTGCTCATGGCGGGTATGTCCCCGGTATGACAGGCGCGCGTGCCATACCGGGACTCAGAGGTGAGCCATGATGCGGGCGGGCCGGGGCCGTCTGGATGCGGGTGAGCTCGCAGACCGTGGCGGCGCACAGGAGCGCGAGCACGGAGGCGGCGAACCTTCCTGGTGGTCGAGACGGTGCTTCTCAAACGGCTGTATGTGCTGGTTTTCATCGAGCACGGCACCCGGAGAGTGCGCTTGGCCGGAGTGAAGCAATCGTCGTGAACAACCACATCATCATCACCCAACCAAGCAACAGCCTTGCCGACATCCTCGACGTTCTCGCTCGTCCCGGCGGCGACCGGGCCGGCCCCTCGTCCCTGACCTGCACCAGGTACTCGTCGCCGAATACCGTGCCGGCCACGCTGCCCGCCTGGATGTAGGTGTCGTGCGTGGCCGTGAACGACTTCACCGAACCGTCCGCCAGCGTCAGCCGGAGCGTCGGCTGGCCCGATCCCTTGCTCCTGCTGTTGAAGTACGCCGTGGCAGGCTCCTTGATCCTGCTCACCAGGAAGAAGCCGGCGGTGACGGCGCCGGCGACGTCGGCCGTCACGGTCGACTCCGCGGTCCCGACGCGCAGCGTGGTGACGTAGAGCTCGCCGTCGCCCAGGGTAGATGTGCTCGGCGGTCAGCTCCAGGACCCGGCCGGCCGGGGTCCAAGGGTACTCTCGCCGTCACCGACGAGCGGGAGCGGAAGTAGCCGAGCAGCCGTTCCTTGGCCAGGGTGTAGTCACCGCCCTGGACGGCCGCCTGCACCGACGCAAGCCCCTCGGTACGGCTGTAGCCAGCCGCGGCTGGACCGTCCACTTCTCATCGCTCCACACACCGGAGAAAGCCGCGTCGACGTGGCCGCCGAAGCGGCCCGCGCACCTGGCACCCGGAGGGAAGCGACCAGGATGAGTACGGCACAGCGAAGAGTCAACGACACGGCGGCAGCGTGTCAACCCGCGGTATGTTCCGGTATGTTCATCACCTGCCGCTCAGGAGA
>NZ_JBIEIS010000098.1:0-11984 GCF_043496855.1 Nonomuraea sp. JJY05 | reverse complement strand
AGCCCAGCTCGTCCCGCAAGCGCAGGATCTCCTTGAGGATGCCGCGCTGGACGACGACGTCGAGGGCGCTCGTCGGCTCGTCCATGATCATGATCTGGGGTTCGAGGAGGAGCGCCATGCCGATCATGACCCGTTGCCGCATGCCTCCGGAGAGCTCGTGCGGGTAGGAGCGCAGCCGCCTAGGGTCCACCCTGACCAGCTCCAGCGCCGTGGCGCAGCGGGCCCGGCGCTCGGCCGCCGACAGCCGGGGCAGGTGGGTGGTGAGCACGTCCTCCAGCTGGGCGCCGACGGTCATGACCGGGTTGAGCGAGTCCATCGCCCCCTGGAACACTATGGAGAGCTTCGCCCATCTGAAGGTACGCAGCTCGTGCGGCGGCAAGGCGAGGACGTCGACGGCTGTGCCGGCGTGGTCGTGGAAGGCGACCGTGCCGGAGGTGATCTCCGCCGGCGGCCGGTGGAGCCGGCTGATCGCATAGGCGAGGGTGGTCTTGCCGCTGCCCGACTCGCCCGCCAGGCCCAGGATCTCGCCTCGCCGTACCGTCAGCGAGACGTCCTTGACGGCCTGCACGGGCCGTTCGCCCCGGTAGGTCACCGACAGGTTGGCCAAGGTGAGAACGGCGTCGTCGGCGGCCTGGTCGACACTCCCCGCCTCCTGGCGGCGCGTATCCGCCAGGCGGGCGGCCGGAATCCGGAGCTTCGGGTTGATGATCTCGTCGATGCTGAAGTTGATCAGCGCCAGGCCGCAACCGAGCAGGGCGATGATGATGCCGGGCGGCGCGAACCACCACCACGCGCCGAGTTGCAGCGCGAAGCCGTTCTGCGCGTAGTAGAGCATGGTCCCGAGCGTGGCGGAGTTGGATGCGCCCAGGCCGAGGAAGGACAGGCCGGCTTCGCTGAGAATCGCGGCGATGACCGCGAACACGAACTGGGAGGCCAGCAGGGGCAGGAGGTTCGGGAGGATCTCCACGCCGATGATGCGCCACGGCCGCTCCTTGGCCACGCGGGCGGCCAGGACGTACTCCCTGTTGCGCAACGACAGCGTCTGCGCGCGGAGCACGCGAGCCGAGCCGGCCCAGCTGGTGATCGCGAGCACCAGCGCGATCGTCCACCAGCCGCGTTGCTCCGCCGGGACGAAAGCGGAGATCACGATCACCAGCGGGAGTCCGGGGATCACCAGCATCACGTTGGACAGCAGCGAGAAGACCTCGTCCACCAGGCCACCGGCGTAGGCGCCGACGATGCCGAAGAGCGCCGACAGCAGTGTGGCCATGACGCCCACGAGCGCGCCGATGACGAGCGAGCCCCGGGTGGCGTAGGTGATCTGGGACAGCACGTCCTGGCCGGTCTGGGTGGTGCCCAGCAGGTGCTCTCCGCCCGGCGGCGTCAGCCCCATGTCGTTGATCGCGTCCGGGTCGCCGGCGAGAAGCGGTCCGACCACGCCGATGGCGGCGATGACCCCGATCAGGATCAGTCCGATCACGAATTTCGGGTCCCGCCGGCGGATTGCCGTCATGTGGCCGCCCCCGCTCGCGTCCGCGGATCGACGATGCTGTAGAGCAGGTCGACCACCAGGTTGGCGCCGAGGACGGCGACCGTGATGACCAGGAAGATGCCCTGCATGAGCGCGTAGTCGTTGTTCTCTACAGCCTGCAGGAGCTTGGAGCCGATGCCCGGATAGGAGAAGACCTGCTCGGTGACGACCGAGCCGGCCACCACGAACCCCAGTGAGATGGCGAATCCGGCGATGGAGGGCAGTGCCGCGTTGCGGGCCGCGTACCAGACCATGATGCGCCGGTTGCGCAGTCCTTTGGCGACAGCCGTACGGACGTAGTCCTCCGCCATCGTCGAGACCATCATGTTGCGCATGCCCAGCAGCCAGCCGCCGATCGAGGAGATCACGATGGTCGCGGCGGGGAGGATGCCGTAGTACACGGCCGAGGCGAGGAACTCGCCGCTCCAGCCGGGGGTGAGGTTGACGTCGTAACCACCCAGCAGCGGGAACCAGCCGAGCGCGGAGGAGAAGACGGCGACCAGGACGAGGGCCAGCCAGAAGTACGGCACGGCCGACAGCACCGTGGTCGCGGGCACCAGCGAGTCCAGCCAGGTGCCCCGGCGCCAGCCCACCAGCGCTCCCAGCGTGGTGCCGGTCAGCACCGACAGCACGGTCGCCAGGCCGACCAGGACGACGGTCCAGGGCAGCGATGCGGCGATGACCTCGGAAACGGGAGCCGGGAAGGAGCTCACGGATATGCCGAAGTCGCCGCGGGCCATGTTCCCCAGGTAGAGCAGGTACTGGGTGAACAGCGGCTCGCCGGTGTCGGTGCCGAGCATCAGCTCGTAAGCGCGGCGCGCGGCGGGGTCGACTCCGCCGCGCTGCTGCGCCTTGGCCAGCAGGATGGTGACCGGGTCACCGGGCATCATGCGGGGGATGAGGAAGTTCAGGGTCACCGCCGTCCAGAGGGCGACCAGGTAGAAGGCGATCTTGCGCAGGTAGTACAGCATCGGTCACGCGCTCATTTCCCGGTGGGCTTGAGCCGTCGGAAGATCTCCGAGTTGTCCGGCGACTGCCAGGCGGCCGGGAAGGCGTAGAGGTCTTCCTTGGTCGGCCAGCCGGTGAACTTGGTGGCGTTGTAGACGCTGATCGTGCCCTGGGTGAGCAGCGGGATGTACGGCATGGCCTGTTCGATGCGGGTCTGGATGGTGTCGAACTGCGGCTGCCGTGCGGCGGTGTCCTTCGGGTCGATCTTCTTGAGCGCGGCGATGGCGGCGTCGACCTGGGGATCGGTGAAGCGGCTGACGTTCGTGCCGGCCTGCTTGCCGACCTTCTCGGTGGTGTCGGAGCCGTAGAAGTAGCTGTAGACGTAGAACGGGTCGGCGGCCGGCCCCTGGTAGAGGGAGTCGATGATCAGCTGGTAGTCGCCGCGCCCGCGGGCGTCGGACCATTCGTTGAAGGACAGCTGCTGCGCGGTCACCTTGATGCCGGCCTTCTTGAGCTGCTGGGAAAGCGCGTTGACCGCGGTGATGTAGTCGGTCCAGCCGGAGACGGTCTTGAGGGTCAGCTGCAAGGGCTTGCCGTCCTTGGCGTAGATGCCGTCGGCCCCCTTGGCGTAACCGGCGCCCTCCAGGATCTGCTGGGCCCTGGCCTCGTCGGGCTGCATCGGCGCGACCTTGTTCTGCAGCCGGCCGGAGATGAACGCCTGGTCTCGTTCCAGCAGGGCAAGGCTGGGCGAGATCTCGCTGGAGGTGTTCTCGAAGGCCAGCGCGTTGAGCTGGGTCCGGTTGACGGCGTAGTAGATCGCCTGGCGGACGGCGGGGTCGGTCTGCGGTCCCTTGCAACCGAGGTCCGGGTTGCTGCAGGTGTCCAGCACCATCTGGTTCACCGGAGTGATGATGACCTTGTAGCCGGGGTAGGCCTGCTCGGCGTTCTCGACATTCGGCACGGGCCCGGTCTGCCAGTCGATCTGGCCGGCCTTGATCGCCGCTGCTCCGGCCTGGTTGCCTGACAGCGACAGGACGCGGACGCGCTTGACCGCGGGTTCCCCGCCCCAATGGCTCGGGTTGACCTTCAGCGTGTATGCCTGCGGCTTGACGTCGTCCTCAAGGTAGGGCCCGGTGGCGACGGGGTTGCGCATCTGGGCGGTCGTGGGGTCGGCCACGGACTTCCACACATGCTCAGGCACGATGTAGATGCGGCCGAGAAGCTGCGGACCGTCCACGAACGACGGCTCGTCGAACTTGACCGATACGTGGGTGTCGTCCACCGCGGTCGCCTTGCCGCGGTAGCCGGTGGTGTTCAACGCCTTGTTCTTGGCGAGCAGGTCGAGCGTGAAGACCACGTCCCTGGCGGTGAACGGCTGGCCGTCGGACCATTTCACGCCTTGGCGGAGCGTGATCGACAGTTGAGTGGCGTCGGCGTTCCACGAGAACTCCTGGCCCAGCCGTGGCTGGGGGGGATCGGCCCGAGCGGTGTTGAAGAAGAAGAGGGGCTCGTAGATCGGCCCGGTCGACGGGCTGCCCGGGGTGAAGGGATTGAAGTTGACCTGCATGTCGCCGGTGGCGCCCGTGTAGATCACGAGCATCGGCGGTGCCCCCGTGGCCGCCGGTGCCCCGGTCGATCCTCGCGGTGAGCTGCCGGACGAGGAACATCCGGTGATGGCTAAGGCCAACGCGGCCAGCCCGGCCCCGGTTCTCATGGTTAGTGCATTCCTCACCGACATCACGCGGAGTCCTCTCGAGCGGTGATGTAATTGTCGGCGCGCCGGTTCCGATTGTTAACTCAGCAACTTAAGTAAGTCAACAGCGTCTGTACCCTCGCAGTGTCGAGCGGATGGAGGGCCCATGAATGCAGCAGCCAAGACCAAGCCGCATGCGAGCAGCAAGGCTGTGGTCCTGGACGCCATCAGAGCCGCGGGTACGATCAGCCGGGCCGGCCTGGTCGGGGCCACCGGGTTCACCGGCCCGACGATCACTGCCGTGGTCCGCAAGCTCATCGAGGAGGGCCTGGTCGTCGAGTCCGGCCGCGCGGAATCCACGGGTGGCAAGCGACGGATCCTGCTGCGACTCGATCACTCGGCAAGGTACGCGGTTGGCGTGCACCTCGATCACGGCGGCATGGTCTACGTCCTGACGGATCTCGCCGGCGCCGTCGTCACCCGGATGGCCAAGCCGGGAGTGGGTGTGGAAGAGCCAGGCGCCGCGGTGGAGGCCATGGCCCGGGAGATCTCCGGGCTGATCGACAGCGCCGGTGCGGAGCGCCATCGCGTGCTGGGAGTCGGGGTGGTCTTCGCTGATGCGGGATTCCCCCTCTCCGAGTCGCTCGAGCAGGCGACCGGTCTGCCCGTGGTGCTCGACAACGAGGCCACGGCCGCGGCCCTGGGCGAGCACTGGGCCGGCGGATTCGGGGGTGCTTCCGCCGCCGCCGCGCTCTATCTGGGCACCAGGATCAGCGCGGGCCTGGTGATCAACGGCATCACCTATCGCGGTCCCGGCGGGAAGGCGGGCGACCTCGCGCATGTCTGTGTCCAAGCGGACGGTCCGAGGTGCCGATGCGGTGCCCGAGGCTGCCTCGATGTGCTGGCCGGTCCCGCCGCGGTCGTCGCGGCGGCCCGTGCGGACCTGCTCGTCCCCATGCGCCGCTCGCGAGAGCCTTCGGTGGCGGCGGACTTCGCCGCCCTCAGTCGCTCGGCGCGCAGGGGCGAGCCGAGGGCGCTGGCCTTGCTGGAACGCTCCGCCCGCTACATCGCGGCGGCGGCCAGGACGCTCTCCGCGATCATGGATCTCCAGGTGCTCGTGCTGACGGGCCCTGGATTCTCCATTGCGGGTTCGGTCTATCTCCCGGTGATAGAGAAGGAACTGTCGCCCGCGGTGGACGTGCGGCTCTCGCGGCTGGCCGCCACGGCCTCGGCTGTGGGCGCGGCGGCACTGGTGCTCGAGTCGGAGCTGGTGCCTCTCAGCCTGGGGGCCCGGTTGCCGGAGAATCTGAGCTCGGAGGCGATCCATTGACTTTCTTTAATTCACTACGTAAGAAAGGTGCGTGACTTTAGTTGAGGGCTGGCGGCTGCGCGCCGTGGACGGGCCGGTGCCGGAGTCCATCGCAGGCCGGGAGGTGGACGCCCGCGTACCGGGCAGCACACACCTCGATCTGCTCGAAGCGGGACTGATCCCGGATCCCTATCTCGACCGGAACGAAACACTCCTCTCCTGGATGCATCACACCGACTGGTGTTACTCCACTACCTTCCAGTCGACATCCGCCCGCCCGGGCGAGCGGGTGGACCTCGTCCTCGACGGGATCGACACGGTGGCGAGCGTCCACTTCAACGGCGAACTCCTCGGACATACCGCCAACATGCACCGCGGCTTCCGCTTCGACGTGGCCGGCCTCCTGCGTGACGGCCCGAACGAGCTGGTGGTCAACCTCCGCTCGGCGCTGCGCCACGCCGAGGAACTGGAGGCGAGACTGGGCCGACGCCAGCGCGCATATCCCCACCCCTACAACGCGATCCGCAAGATGGCCTGCTCGTTCGGCTGGGACTGGGGCCCCGATCTGCAGACGGCGGGCATCTGGAAGCCGGTGCGCCTGGAACGCTGGGACAGCGCCCGTCTGGCGCAGGTACGCCCGCTGGTGACGGTGGACGAGGATGGCACCGGACGCGTCGAGGTCCACGTGCGGCTCGATCGAGCCAGAGACGACGCCTACACCGTGGTGGCCAGGGTGGGCGGCCACGAAGCCCGGACCACCGCGTCCGGGGAATCGGCCGTGCTGACCGTGCCCGTGCCTCAGGCCCGGCTGTGGTGGCCGGCCGGCCACGGAGATCAGCCGCTGTACGAGCTGACCGTCACCCTGCTGGACCGCGACAACCCGGCGGACGAGGTACGGCGGCGCGTCGGGTTCCGCACGATTACCGTGCACACCGAACCGGACGAGGTCGGCACGCCGTTCACCTTCGTCGTCAACGGCAAGCCGATCTTCGCCAAGGGCGCCAACTGGATCCCCGACGACCATTTCCTCACCCGCATCACCCGCGAGCGGATCGCCCAGCGCGTCGACCAGGCCGTCGGCGCGCACATGAACATGCTGCGGGTCTGGGGCGGCGGCATCTACGAGAGTGACGACTTCTATGACGTCTGCGACGAACGCGGCATCCTGGTCTGGCAGGACTTCCCCTTCGCCTGCGCCTTCTACGCCGAGGAAGAGCCGCTGTGGAGCGAGGTCGAGGCCGAGGCGCGCGAGAACGTCGCACGACTGACCAGCCACCCTTCACTCGCGCTGTGGTGCGGCAACAACGAGAACCTGGTGGCGTACACCGACTGGCCCGGCTGGCGTGACAGCCTGGAGGGCCGCACCTGGGGGCAGGCCTACTACACCGAACTGCTGCCCGGGATCGTGGCCGAGCTGGATCCCACCCGGCCGTACGCGCCCGGCAGCCCGTTCAGCCCCGGCACCCTGCCGCCCAACGATCCCGGCCACGGCACCCGGCACGAGTGGGCGGTGTGGAACGTCGTGGACTACGTCCATTACCGCGACCACATTCCCCGCTTCTGCGCTGAGTTCGGGTTCCAGGGCCCGCCGGCCTCGGCCACGGTGGCCCGCTGGATCCACGACGAGCCGCTGACGCCGGCTTCCCCGGTGTTCCTGCAGCACCAGAAGGCCGTCAACGGCGACCACAACCTCGATCGGGGGCTGCGCCCGCACCTGCCCGTCCCCGGCACGTTCGCCGACTGGCACTGGGCGACGCAGCTCAACCAGGCAAGAGCGGTGGCGCTGGGTGTCGAGCACTTCCGCTCCTGGTGGCCCCGGACGGCCGGTGCGCTGGTGTGGCAGCTCAACGACTGCTGGCCGGCCATCTCGTGGTCCGCGGTGGATTACGAGGGGCGGGCCAAGCCGCTCTACTTCGCCCTCAGGCACGCCTTCGCGCCCCGCCTGCTGACCCTCCAGCCCAGAGACGGTCGCTGGGTCCTGGTCGCCGTCAATGACCATGACGAGCCATGGCGGACCGTGGCGACTGCATCCCGCCAGACGTTCGACGGCGAGGAACTGGCTGGACGGCAGCTGGAGCTCGCCGTACCGCCTCGATCGGTCGCGCCGGTCGAGCTGCCGGGTGAGCTCCTGAAGCCGGATGACCAGACCAGGGAGGTGCTCACGATCGTGACAGGCGAGGGCACGCGTCTGTGCCATCTGTTCGCCGAGGACCGCGATGTCGCCTACGATCCGCGGCCGTTGACCGGCACGGTTCAGCCTGTCGACGGCGGCTACCGTGTCGAGACGCGAGCCACCTCCTTCGCACGGGACGTCGCCCTGCTGGCAGACAGGGTGATACCCGACGCCGTGGTCGACGAGATGCTGGTGTCGTTACCGGCGGGGGCGTCGCAAGTCTTCCTCGTGCGCACGCGTTCGGTGCTGGAGTGGCCGGATCAACTGGCCGCCCCAGAGGTGCTGACCAGCGCCAACGGGTTGAGTGCGGTGACATGAGCATCGCCGACGCGGTTGGCCTCGTCCTGGCAAGACCTTCCCGGCTCCTGGGCGCCGAGCCGTTCTTCATGGAGTTCATCGCGGGCATCGAAGAGCGGCTCGCAGAACACGACCGGTCCGTGCTGCTGCACGTCGTGACCACACACGAACAGGAAGTGGCGGCATACCGGCGATGGGCCGCCCACCGCACCGTCGACGCCGTCGTGCTGGTGAACAGGGCCGTTCACGACACCAGGCCTGCCGCCCTGCGGGAGCTGGGCATACCCGTCGTGGTGGCGGGCGAACCGGCCGGTGACGCCCCCACCGTGCGGACAGACGACGAGGGCGCGGTTCGCCAAGCCGTCTCCCATCTGCATGATCTCGGTCATCGCCGGATCGCACGGATCAGCGGTCCGAACACCCTGCTCCACACCCGAACCCGCACCAGGGCACTGCTCCAGACCGCGGGTGCGGCAGGTATCGAAGCGATCGTCGAGGAGGGAGACTATTCGGAGGAGTCGGGCGCCAAGCTGACGGAGATGTTGCTGAACCGGCCGGATCCTCCCACAGCGATTGTCTACGACAACGACCTGATGGCGGTCGCGGGGCTCAACGCCGCGAAAGAGCTGGGTGTCCGGGTGCCCCACGAGCTCAGCCTGATGGCCTGGGACGACTCCAGCCTGTGCCGGCTCACCTCGCCCGCGCTCACCGCCATGAGTCTGGACGTCCACCTCTTCGGGCAGATGGTGGCGGATTCGACGCTGGATCTCATCGCAGGAGCACCTGTGGCGGATCGATGGTGCCCGGCTGCCACCCTCGTCACCCGGGAGACCAGCGCGCCCGCCCTCACCGCGAGGTGAAGAGCCTCTGGAGGCTCACGGCAGCGGCGCCGCGTGCCCATTCCTCGAACGGCAACGGCCGGATGACCAGCGGACACTTTCCAGCGGCGCCGAATGCCTGCGCGGTGAAGGTCTCCCTGATGTGTTCCTCGAACAGGTCGTACGCGGCCAGCCCCTCGCCGGTGACGACGACCTTCTCCGGGCCGACCAGGTTCACCATTGCCGCGAGACCTCGCCCGATGGCTCGCCCGGCGATCGCGAAGACCTCCCGTACAGCCGGATGCCCGGCATGGGCCAGATCAACGGCTGCGGGAAAATCGAGCCCCATGTCGCGGGTCACCGCCCGCGCCTGCGTGACGATCGCCGGTTCGGAGGCGATCGCCTCGAGGCAGCCCCGCCCCCCGCAATAGCAGGCCGGTCCGGAGGCTGAGACCGGGATATGCCCGATCTCGCCTGCGACACCGTATCCACCCGTGACCAGGGCGCCGTTGATCACCAGGCCGCAGCCGATGCCAACCCCTACGGTCACGACGGCGAACGTGGTCGTGCCGACCCCCTCGCCAAACCACTGCTCGGCCACGGCGAGGGCATTGACGTCGTTCTCGACCGTCACCGTCAACCCGGTGGCAGTGGCGGCGAGGTCGGCAAGCGGTACGTCCTGCCACCCCATGAAGGGGCTGTAGCGAACCAGGCCGCTCGCCTGGTCCACGTCGCCGGCGACCGAGATGCCCAGGCAGTGTGTCTGTGCGCCTCCACCGGCCAGATCGGTCACGACCTGCGCAACGGCCTCCACCACGGCGGGCACATCCTTGGTCGCTAGCGGCAGGTGCCTCGCGCTCCGAACCTGAGCGCGAAGGTCGGTGAGCACCGCGATCAGCTCGGTCTCAGTGATCTTCACACCGACGAAGTGCTCCCGGTCGGCCCGGACGGCCAAGGGCGCGACCGGACGCCCCAGACGGGCGCCGGTGCGGCCATCGCTCGGGAGTTCGTCCAAGTATCCGGCCTCCAGGATAGGTCTGGCGACCTGGGTGACCGCTGCGGACGAAAGTCCGGTGATTTTCGCGATATCTCTTCGGGAGATCGGCCCGTGGGTAAGAACCGTGGTGAAGACCGCGGTCGCGGCGGGCGTGGTAGTCACCGGATGTGCGCGCATATGAGTCATAAGGCTATCCCTGCTAGCCCCAATGCCGGTTAGTTAAGAGTTCTGAGCCGCTGTCAACAGGGTGCTGGAGGCGGTCGACAAATGAGACGGAGGTCCTGTAGACCAGGTAATCCGCCAAGATCGCCCGTCGTCAGGACCTCCGTTGCGTGCTCGGTCCGCCATCACCGCGAGTGGCACGGCCACCGTCGCAGTCACCCATTCGACCGGCTCAGCCATGATCACATCCTGGAGTCGCTGGGTTCCTTCCCCGCTCGGGGGCTGGTGCGCCGGTGGCTGAAGGCGGGGGTGATCGAGGATGGCCGGTTCACCTTGACCGGGGAGGGTGCTCCCCAGGGCGGGGTGATCAGTCCCGCGCTGATGAACGTGGCATTGCACGGCATGGAGCAGGCCGACGGAGTCAGGTATTGGGAGACCGGCGGTGGCCTGCGGGTCACCCCGGATTCGCCGGTCCTGGTGAGGTACGTCGACGATGTGCTCGCCCTGTGTCACTCCCGTGAGCAGGCCGAGAATATCCAGCAACGACTCGCGAGCTGGCTGGAGCCCAGGGGTTTGGTCTTTAACCAGGCCAAGACCCGGATCACCCACCTGGACCAGGGGGTGGACTTTCTGGGTTTGAGATCCGCCGGTTCCGAGGGAAGTTGCTGACCAAGCCGAGCAAGGACGCGTTACGGCGGATCCGCAAGCGGTTGTCCCAGGAGGTGACGGCCCTGCGAGGGGCCAACGCCGACGCGATGATCGCCAAGCTCAACCCGATCATCAAAGGATGGGCCGCCTATTACCGGATCGGGGTGTCCAAACGCGCGTTCGGCGAGTTGGACGCCCACCTGTGGAGACTGGTCTATAAGTGGGCCAAGATCTCCCACCCGACCAAGCCGAAGCGCTGGATCATCGCCCGGTACTTCGGCATGTTCAACACCGCCAGGCGCGACAAGTGGATGTTCGGGAGTCAGGAAACTGGCTTCTACCTGCGCAAGTTCGCCTGGACGAAAATCGTCCGGCACCGGATGGTCGCAGGTCGGGCCTCTCCCGATGACCCGACTCTGATCGACTACTGGACCGAGCGGCGCCGCCGCGCCAGGGCCCCAGTGGACGCCGCAACGTGGCGGCTTCTTCGCCAACAGGGCGGCCGATGTCCGCTCTACCGGGGCCTACTGCTGCACGCTGACCATGAGCCACAGAGCCCGATCGAGTGGCAGCAGTGGCTCACGGCCACGCGCACAGCGATCCGCAAACAGGCGATCGCTACCGCCGTGGAGCTCGGAACCCGGATGAACATGCCGCAACACCTCTCATACACGCCCACTGCCGCCGCCGACTCGGCGACGACACCAACCCAGCACTTCCGCACGGCCTCGAACCTTCAGGGCTTGCTTGAAGCCGGTTGCCTGGAAAGCGGGCACGGCCGGTTCTGAGGGGGCCGGGGCGCGGCAACGCGCTCCGGCTACCCGACGAGCGGTGGTTCGCCCTGCTGACCGACAAGCTGATACGCCGCGGCGTCCACACCTCTGTGAAGGCTCTTGAGAACGACATCAAGGCATGGATCGACACAATGGAACGACGACCCGGGACCCTTCACCTGGACAAAGACCGCCGACGAGATCCTCAAATCCCTCGCCGACTACCTCAACAAGATCAACCCGCCAACCACCGAAAACCAGCAGCGTACTTAAGTATGCAATTTCGGGCGCATCACACCAGGACCGATCGTGCGGACGGCAATAGCCCTGATCCGCTACGTCTACGTCACCGAGAACGACCGCTGGGGCCATCACCCTGACTCGCCGCCGTCGATCGGCACGCGGGCCGCTCCAAGAAGTTCAGCCCCGAGGCGGTCGCTGCGTTCGTCGCCACCCATCACGGCCGCACGCCCGTCCCAGCTCGAGTCCAACCGCCTGTACACCGTGGCGGAGCTAGCTTGATCTTTAACCTGTGCGTCGAGGACGTGGGTTCGTGGATTTCCTCGTCATCGGTTTCCGGGCCGGGGTCTTCGTAGTGATCAGACCGGTGGCAGTGTAGACATCGTGACGTGGGG
>NZ_JBIEIS010000097.1:0-15077 GCF_043496855.1 Nonomuraea sp. JJY05 | reverse complement strand
GGCGGGCAAGTTCGAGCAGGCCGGCCGGGCGTATGAGGAGATCCTGAAGAAAGACCCTGCGAACCTGCACGCGGCCCGCCGGCGCGGCTATATCGGGCTGCTGGGCAACAAGTTCCCCGACGCCGAGAAGTACCTCAACATGGCCCTCAAGCTGGCACCCGACGACAAGGAGACCAACCAGCTGCTGGGCGACTGCTACATCCGGCAGGACAAATTCGCCCTGTCCGTACCACGCTGGCGAGCGGGCGGCGAGGAAGGCTATGCCCAATGGTTCTCGGCATTCCGCGGCGAGCCGTACCAGATCCACGGGAACATCGGCCGGGTAAAATTTGAGCAGATGGACCCGGAGCCGCTGGTGGAGGCCTCGGTCAACGGCGGACCGCCGAAGCGCTTCGTGTTCTACACCGGCGCCTCGAATCTGCAGGTGCGCGCGTCGGTGGCCAAGGAAGCCGGGCTGACCCCGGTTTACAAGGAAAAGACCGACTTCGAAGGCCTCGACATCTGGGTGTACTACGGGATCCTGGACTCCTTCAAGCTCGGCGACCTCGAACTGCGCAACGTCCCTGTGGGCTGGTCGTCGACGGAGTCGGGCGCAGATGTCGACACCGGCAGCGACGGCCTGATCGGCACGTGGGTCTTCTACCACCTGCTGACCACCTTCGACTACGCGGGCTGGCAGCTGATCCTGCGCCGCCCGACCACCGCGGCGGCCAGGAAGGTACACACCGACGCCGCACGGGCGGGCACCAAGCCCCTGCCGATCTGGATGTCCCGTGACCACGACCTCGGCAGCATCGGCAGCATCGCCGGCACCGCCGACTCAGGCCCACGGATGATGGGCGTGAACTTCGGCGGAGCCGGCGGCGAGAGCGCCGTGGGCACGTCCCTGGAGGTGGCCAAACGGTTGGGCATCCGCACCGACACCGACCGCCCGATCGAGACCTTCGGCCACAGCCACGAAGCCGTCGTCTACCCCTGCTACCCCAAGGAGATCCGCATCGGCGACGCCGTCGCCAACGACATCTACTGCACAGCGGACAAGAACGGGCAGATCAACGTGCCCTGGCCGTACGGGCCCGGGGTCGACGCGACCGGCTACTTCGGCCACTGCTTCTGGAAGCCCTACAACATCACCGTCGACTTCACCGACATGAAGCTCTACATCGCCCGCGGCAAAGCCACCTGACCATAGTCGGCGCGGGCGTCTGAGACCCACCTGGAGCTGCCGGCTCCGGCCGTCGAGGGGGAGGGCGAGCCACACGCCAGCAGCACTGTTCCTGTCGGCAGCCTCCATCGCCGCCCGCCGCCCCGACGGCCGCCTGTCACCCCGCTCGATCAACATCATCGTCGGCGAGATCGGCCGCCTGCACGGCGCGCAGATGTCCGACCCCGACCGCAAGCTCGGTGCCCTGCGCCCGCACGACGCCCGCCACACCTTCGCCTTCCAGCTCTCCCAAGCCTCCGGCCACAACCGCGCCGAACTCGAACGCCGCCTCGGCCACGCCAACGACCGCTACCTGCGCCTGTACACCAACCCACCCGACGACATCGCCGCCGGCTACATCGAGGATCTGTGACCCACGGGTTCCCTCACGACACCGAAACGGCGCTCTGAGCTGCGCTAACGCAATCGCGTGTACCGGGTGACAGCAGTCTTGCAGACACCCCAAGACCGATCTGGCCGACTGCGTCTGGCTGGCCCGCAACTTCGAGCGCGGCATGGTCGCGGCGTGCTTCGTGCCCCCGCCGGAGATCCGCCGGCTGCGCACACTCACCCGGTATCGGCGGCACCTGACCGAGGAACGCTCGCGGGAGAAGCAGCGCTGCGAGAAGCTGCTGGAAGACGCCCAGATCAAGCTGTCGGTGGTGGTCTCGGACCTGCACGGGGTCTCGGCGAGGGAAATGTTGGAGGCGCTGATCGCCGGTCAGCGCGACCCGGCCACGCTGGCCCGCGGCGCCATGCGCGGCAAGATCAAGATGTTGGAGGAGGTCTGGGAAGGGGCCGACACCTTCACCGGCCATCACGCGTTCGTGCTGCGGATGATGCTGGACAACATCGATCGCATCACCGCCCAGATCGACAAGCTCACCGCTCAGATCGAGGAGTTGATCGCCCCTTTTGAGCATCAGGTCGGCCAGCTGGACGGCATCCCCGGCATCGGGCGCACCACCGCACAAGACCTGATCGCCGAGATCGGCATCGACATGACCGTCTTCGCCACCCCCGCTCACCTGGTGTCCTGGTGCAAGTTCTGCCCCCAGGTCAAATCCTCGGCCGGCAAACGCAAGGGCCGCAACGCCAAGGGCCGGGGGAACCGGTACGTCGCCGGGGTCCTGGGAGAGGTCAGCGTCTCGGCGGGCAAGACCAAGACCCGGATCGGTGCCCGCTACCGCCGGCTGGCTCGCCGCCGGGGCAAACCCAAGACTCAAGTCGCGGTCGGCAATACCGTCCTGACCATCGCACATGCCCTGTTGTCCAACCCCGGGGCCGTCTACCAAGACCTCGGAGCCGACTACTACGAAACCCGCATGCACCACCGTAAACAGACCGTCGGCCATGTCCGCGCCCTGCAACACCTCGGCTACCGCGTCACCCTCGAACCCTTGGAGCCGGCCACCTGATGACCCCGTACACGATCACCACGGCGCAGAGCGCCGCGGTCATGCTGCCGCGCTCGTGCTAAGGCTCTGTTTTCGGGCCAGCCCACCATATCCCCAACTAGCACGGACGCTTAAGTGGAGTTACCATCTCCACTATAGTCGGGGTCCTGGGAATCAGTCTGGATGAGTCGAAGGAGCTCTTGTGTCCGGGTTCATCGCGAAGCGACCACGTCGTCGCGTCGACGTGGCCACAACGCGTCCGGAGCGCACCGCCGTCGCATCCACCCCTGCGGCAGTTCATGCGCTCGGCCCGCCACGCCGCTCGCCGCAGCGAGGCCGCAAGTTGGTGGTGGTCAGCATCGCCCACGCCATGCCCGCCGTGGTGGTCAGCGCCGGGTTGTTCGCCTGGATGTGGCACCGCTCCGCGGCCGGGCTGAACCCGGCTGGACTGCAGATGCCGGCCATGAACCTGCAACACCAGGTGGCCTACTGGTGGCCGTACCTGATGGGTGAGACCCTCGGCATCTCCGCACTGATCTGGTCCTACCTGTCCGTGCTGATCGGACTCACCTTCTCCACCCGCAGCCGCTGGCCTGGCGTTCCCCGCGCCCTACTCAACGACCTGCACCGGCACGTGTCGATGACCAGCCTGCTGATCATCGCGGGCCATGTCGTGTTCGTCGCCGTCGGCAGCATGGACAGCGCGATGCGGCGCACCATCAATGTGAACGAGGCGTTGCTGCCGTTCCAAGCCTCCTGGAACCAGCAGTTCTACGACACCGGCATCTTCGCGTTCTACCTCGCGATCCTGCTCGGCCCCTCCTACTATCTCCGCAAGCGGATCGGTGTGCTCTGGTGGCGCATCGCCCACCGTGCCAGCCTGGCCGTCTACGTGTTGTCGGTCTGGCACACCTTCGGCTTCGGCGACTTCTACTTCAACGGGCCGTACCGCCTCGCCCTGTGGATTGCCCAGATCCCCCTCGCCGCCCTCTTGCTGTGGCGGCTGGCAACTCCTTTCGGCTCGGCTCCCAGTCTCCGCCGTAGCCGTGCGATCCGTGCAGCGGCGAGCATTCCCGTGGCCGCCGCCCTCGTCGCCCTCGTCGCCATCGTTGTCAGCGGAAACATCGGCGGCAGCCCATCACCCTTCCAGCGGCCGACTCCCACCCACCACACACACAGCGCGCCGATCAGCCCTCCAGACGTGGGCAATGGTCGCGGTGCGCAGATCCCCGCAGAGTCCATCGCTGATTCAGAAAGCACCCATCCATGACCACCGCAGCAACTGCTACCCAGAGGCCCTCGCCGACCCTGCTGCTCTCTGCCTATCTGGGCACCTTCATCGCCCTGCTCGACGTCATGATCGTCAACGTCGCCCTGCCGTCCATCGGCACCGATCTGCACGCTGACTTCGGACAGCTGCAATGGATCCCCGGCAGCTTCACGCTCGTCCTTGCCGCGCTCATTCTCTCCGGCGGCCTCATCGGCGACCGCTACGGTCGCAAACGCGCCTACCTCACCGGAATCGGACTCTTCGTCGCCGGGTCGCTAGTCTGCGCCCTCGCACCCACGATCACCGTGCTCATCGCCGGCAGCGTCGTCCAGGGCGGCGCCGCCGCCCTCATTATTCCCGGCGCACTGTCCATCATTGGACGCTCCGCCCCCGATCACGTCTACCGCGCCAAGCTGCTTGGCCTGTACGGCATGGTCGTCAGCATCGCCGTCGTCGCTGGCCCGCTCCTCGGCGGACTGCTCGTGGACACGTTGAGCTGGCCCTATATCTTCCTGATCAACGTGCCCATCGGAGCCATCGTGATCATCCTCGGCTGGCGCGCCATCACCGAGAGCGCCGACCCCGAGCATGCTCATCTCGATCTACGCGGCCAGATTCTCGGCATCCTCACCCTCGGCTCCCTCGTCTACGCCAGCATCGAATCCCGCGAACATGGGTGGGGTAGTGCCATCACGCTGATCCCGATTGGCGTGTTCGTCCTCGCCCTTATCGCGTTTGTCGTCCTTGAACGCCGCACCAACAACCCGATGTTGCCGATGGCACTGTTCCGGAACCCTCAGTTCACTATCGTCAACATCGCCTCCATCGCCCTCGGTTTCGCGGCCAATGGGGCCTTGTTCCTGCTCTCCCTCTTTCTCCAAATCGGACAAGGACACTCGGCCATTCTCACCGGTGTCCTGTTCCTGCCCATGACCCTGGCGATCATCCCCGCCTCTTGGATCGCCGGAAACCTGACCGGCAGGCATGGCGCCGGGCTACCCATGACGATCGGTTACACCCTCGTGGGCGTCTCCCTCCTCGGACTGATGTTCCTCCGACCCGACACCACCTACTGGATGACCGCGCTCCTCTTCCTCATCAACGGCATCGGCCAAGGACTCGCCATCGCCCCCGCCAACGCCGCCGTCCTCCACATCGTCCAGCCCCAGCGCGCCGGTATCGCATCGGCGACCGTCAACGCTGCCCGCTATGGCGGCACCGCACTCGGCATCGCTACCCTCGGAGCCTTTGCTCACGCCCAACTCGCCACCCCGACCACCATCGCTACCTTCACCGCGGGCATGCGCACCGCCATGCTCGTCGGCGGCATCATCGTCCTCCTCGCCGCCGCCGCGCTCGCTGTGATCATCCGCCCCACCCGCCGCTCGACAAGAGACACCAGCCCACCGGCACCGGCTGCCACAGCATCAGATAGTGCCCGTCACACAACGACCTGAGCGTGGCGCCCGGATGGCGGTCTCGGGACTGAAGGAACAACGGCTCTGTCTCTCTTTCTAGACGGACCCGCACCCCAGTGCCGATTCACACTCGCAGGGGCGCATCAGCACGCTGCTCAGCCGCCGCGATGATTCTTGCCTTTTCCACCGCACCTCTGGCATCCCACCAATGGGTCATAGGGAACTTGCGATCCCCTATCGACGCCGTTCGCCACCTCCACGCGACCCCAGGCACACATGACTCACTGGCTGCGCGGCCCCCGTGCGGGGCATCGCAGACCTTGGGATCCTGCTCTTGCTGACCAGCCAGCGATCGCCGTCCGCGACGGTGACGGTCAAGTAACCTACCCCCAACCCACCGCCTGGTGCTCCCCCTTCAGTTGCGCGTACGGCTCATCAACCGCTCCGCCGGCTCATCGGCGTCGGCCATCCGCTTGAGGTGAATGAGGAACCTGGCTCATGTCATCGACATGCGCTTCAACAGAATGGTGCTGTTCGACGGGCAGTATTTCCACGCGGCCTCCGACGGGTTCGGCACGGACGCCCGGACCGGGCGCCTGGCCCAGCTGTTTGCCATCGACTTCGAACTCTCGTAGACAGATCACGGCGCAGGAGCAGAAGGCCCACATGGCCACACTAAATCTCGTGTTTCCGCCCCTGACCGGAGCGAACTACCCGTATCTGAGCACCGCGGTGCTCAAGGCCTACGTCCAGCAGGAGTCCCGGCACGAGGTCACGCAGGCGGACCTCAACCTGCGCTACATCCAGCACCTGCTGACCCCTCAGGCCGTCCGCGAACTGGTGACCACGGCGGAGGCGAGGACCCGCCCGCTGGAACGACGCAGTCTCAGCGGAAGCGAGGCGTTCCACCTCCAGCATGGCCTAGACGTCATCAGCAGAGGCCCGGCGGTCGCGGCTCTGCTGCCGGCGGCGCTCCGGGCCGTCCGCTCGGCCGCTTCCGTCAACGACGCCACGGAGATGGCCGTCGCCGACACCGTCATCGCCGAGGCCATTTCCGCCGCCACTGTGGACCGTCCACCCGACCAGCTCAACCTCGTCGACTCGGTCTTCACCGCGTCGGCCGCCGATCCCCAGGGGCTGTGCGAGGCGCTCACCCGGGACGACTGCCCGTTCATGGCCGCCTACGACCGGCTCGTCGCTCCCGGCGAACTGCTCGGAGACGTCGTCGGGATCTCCGTGGTCTACCGCGGGCAGGTCTATCCCGCGCTCGCCTTGGCCAGATGGCTTCGCCTGCGAAGGCCGCGGGGGCGAGTCCCGCTCGGCGGGCCGTTCTTCACCTCGCATCGAGACCGGCTTCGGCACCACCGGTGGCTGTTCGACCTCATCGACGCGTTCGTCATCTACGAGGGTGGGCGGCCGCTCGTCTCCTACCTCGACCACGTGGACACCGGAGAGCCCCTTGACGGCATTCCCGGGCTGATCTTCCGCCAGGACGACGACGTACGGCAGACCGGGATGCCCAAACCCGTGGCCGCCAACGACCTGCCGACGCCGGATTTCGACGGACTGCGGCTGCACGAGTATCTGATGCCCGCTCCCGTACTGCCGTTGCCGGCGTCGCGGGGTTGTTACTGGAACTGCGCCTTCTGCACCCACCACCACATCTACGGCGACAGCTACCGGGTGCGCTCGCTGGAACTCATCGGCCGTGACCTGGCCACGCTCGCGGAGAAATACGGCTCCCGGCACGTCTATTTCGTAGACGAGTCGATGTCGCCGAAGCTGCTGTGGCACATCTCTCGCGCCATCAAGGAGTCGGGAGCGGATCTGCGGTGGGGTTGCGAGACCCGGATGGAAAGATCCCTCACGCGCGACGACTTCCGGCTCGCCCACGAATCCGGCTGCCGGGTGCTCTCGTTCGGGATGGAATCCGCCAACCAGCGGGTCCTGAACCTCATGAACAAGGGGATCACCATCGCCACGATCGAGCGCATCATCGGCGACTGCGCGCAGGTGGGGATCAAGGTCCATGTCATGTGCATCATCGGCTTCCCGGCGAGTCGGAAGAGGAGGCCCAGGAGACGATCGACTTCACCGCGGCCCACCAGTCGAGCATCGACTCGACACGCGCCCGCCGTCGGGCGCGGTAGTGGTCTGCGCCGATGAACTCGGCCCCGTGCTGCCCCGGGCCTTCCCACCCGCGTCCGGCTGGTCGCCCGACGGGCACCGGATCAAAGCGCCGCTGGACTACGCCCGCGGTCCCGAAAAGACCTGGGTCTACGGATGCCTGCGCATCGCCGACGGGACTGCGGTCACCATGACCGCACCGTCGCGCAGCAGCCTCTACTATCAGCAGTTTCTTGCCAAGGTCGAGGCCGCCAACCCCGGAAATGGCCCCATCTTCGTCATCACCGACAACTTATCCAGCCACAACAGCCACGCCACCCGGGACTGGCTGGCCGGCCATCCCCGGATCCGGCAAGTCTTCATCCCAGTCGGAGCCTGCTGGCTCAACCTGCAAGAGGCCTGGTGGCGCATCTTCCGACGGCATGCCATCGCCGGGCAGTGCTTCATCGGCCCGGACGACATCGACTACGCCACCCGCATCGCCACCGCCCAGCTCAACGCCCAGGCCAAACCCTGGGTCTGGGGACGCCCACCACCGCCACCACGGCAGCTACGCCGACGGTTCACCTACACCCTTTGAGGAACGCAGCACTAGGAGCCCAATCACCTCAGGCCCGTACAAGCGGCGTACGGGCCCGCCAGCCCATCCGGAAGGAATCACACCTCGCATGACCCGCACCCCTGACCTGTCCGTTACCTGCGGCGGCTGCACCGCCGAGCGCGGCGAGCCCTGCGACCCGTACTGCCCATCGAAACGATGATCTTTCTCATGGTTGGTGTCTCCTTCGGAGCGGGCGAGGCGGCTGCTACTGTTCGGCGCGGACGGACTCGGGGGTGAGAGCGGGGAGCCGTTGTTCTGGAAGTCCACGACGCCGGCCCAGGTCGGGTGCAGGGATGATGCGGACCATGCGCAGGCCGGGCTGCTCGACCGCCTCCAGGTAGGCGTCGCCTGCCTCCTCGCCAGTCCTTGGCGCTGCATGGTCGCGTATCTGGGGAGGACCACGTCTGCCGAGGGCGCTACGCCATCACGCCCCTTCGGCCCTGGCCAGGGACTGCGGGCCGTTGTGCTCCTCCGCCAGCGAGCATGACGACGGACAGGGCGAAGATCGCTGCCCTGCTGCCGCCGGCCGCTCGGAATGGCTGGCTGGTGGTGGATGGTCGCGCGGTCGGCCAGGGCCACTTTGGTTGATGTCTTATCCGGGTTTGCGTTCGGTGGGCGAGGTCGGATCGGTGCGGCGGTAGGTGCTGATGATCACTCCGGTGTTCGAGGTCGTTGTTTCGGTCAGTTGCAGTCTCAGGGGGGCTTCGTCGTTGAACAGCCGCTTTCCGTTACCGACGGTGAGGGGGTAGGTCAGCAGGACGAACTCGTCGATGAGGTCGTTGCGGAGCAGTGTGGTGATCAGGTGGCTGCTGCCCCAGATGCTGATCTCGTCGTAGGTGTTCTTGAGGTCGGTGACCTGCTTGGTGATGTCCCCGTCGAGGATGGTGGTGTTGGTCCACTCGGCTGTCTGCAGGGTGTGTGAGGCGACGTACTTGGGCTGGCTGTTGAGCTTGCTGGTGCGGGGGTCGTCGGGGTTGGCGGTCGGCCAGTAGCTGGAGAGCAGTTCGTAGGTCCGTCTGCCGAGCAGCAGCGCGTCTGCCGCCAGCACTGACGTGGTGGCTCGTTGGTCGATTGCCGGGTCGGCGTACGCCTGCGTCCAACCACCATGCTCGAACCCGCCGTCTCGGTCCTCGTCTGGAAGACCGGGTGCCTGAATCACGCCATCAAGGGTGACGAATGCCGTCACAACGATCTTGCCCATCTCATACGTCCCTTCTCGATCTTTTCCGCTGTCCTTGGGCCGGCTGTGTTATTGGCCGCCGAGGGCGGCCAGGACGGGTTGGGGTGTCAAACCCGGGAAGCGTTGCTGGAAGTCCAGCACGCCGACCCAGCTGGGGCGCAGGCCGATGCGGACCATGCGCAGGCCGGGCTGGTCGATGGCCTCCAGGTAGGCGGTACCGGCCTCCTCGCCCATGCCCCGGCGTTGCGCGGTGGCGTATTCGGGCAGGACGCCCTCCACCTCGGCCAGGGTGACCTTGCCGCGCAGCATGAGCACCTGGGGCGGGCCGTCGGCGGTATCGATGGTGATCGCGACGTCGGGGCGGGCGCGCAGGTCGCGGACCTTATAGGTGCCGGCGAACGCGCCGATGACGGCCTCGTCGCCGGTCCACACGAAGTTGACCGGGATTAGTCGCGGGGTGCCGTCCTTGCCGGTGTAGGCCAGCCGCGCCGGCTGCGGGGTGGCGAGCAGGCGCTGTGCCGTGGGGGTGTGCAGGAGGTTCACGTCGCCTTGGGGCAGGCTCGCCGCTTTGCTGCTGGAGTGGCTCATGGCTCGAACTTAGACCAAACAACTCCTAAAAAACAAGTAGTACTCCTAAATGAGGATTGCTCGGGTAGGCTGTGGGTCATGAGCGGCAGGCGTAGTTATGGGGATCCGTGTGGCGTGGCCCGCGGTCTGGATGTCGTCGGCGAGCGGTGGGCCCTCCTGGTGATCCGTGACCTGCTTCTGGGCCCTAAGCGCTTCAACGATCTGCTGGGCGGCCTGCCCGGCGTGAGCCCGAACGTCCTGAGCCAGCGGCTGCGCGACCTCATCGACCACGGCGTCGTCCACCGCCGCGACCTGGGCGCGCCCGCACGGGTCCATCTCTACGAGCTGACCGCATGGGGCCGCGAACTGGAGCCGATGCTCCTGCAACTGGGCCGATGGGGAAGCCGGGCCCCGCTACCGCCCGGCGACCTCGGCATCGACTCACTGCTGCTCAGCATCAAGGCAGGATTCGACCCGGCACGCGCCGGCAAGCTGCGCGGTGCCTACGAACTCCGCATCGGCGACGACACCTACCTCGCCGAAGTCACCGACGACACCCTCACCATCAGCCGTGCGACCACCGGGCACCCCGACGCGACACTCACCACCGACATCGATACGCTCCGCGCCCTCACCGACGGCCGATGCACGATCACCGACGCCGTCCAATCCGGCGATCTACACCTCGCCGGCAACCAGCCAGCAGTGGAGCGACTGACCGGCCTACTCCTGGCGTCGTTCTCGCCCCCGCCGGCCTGAACCTCATCACTGCTCCGCGGAGCCGAAGCCGGGCGGCCCTGGCTTCGCTGAGCTTGTCTCGATGTGAAGATCGGGAGCTACTCAGCGAGGCGGTCGCAACGGTCTGACGGTCGAGGTACGCCCCTTGTCGAGCTCCCTGCGCAGGTTGTCGTTCTCCACGGTGAGGACGTGCATGGCTCGGGCGAAAACCTCGGTGGCTGCGCGGTAGTCGTCTCGTTCGGCCTGCAACGTCGCGATCCTGTCTTTCAAGCTGGCGATCTCAGCGTGGAGCTTCCGCTCTCTGTCGGGGATGCCGTCGCGCGCCTTGACCTGGGCGTAGAACTGGTCCTTGAGATCGGTGTGCTTTGTGGTGAGCTTGTTGCGTTTCAGTCCCGCCTCGGCCGCCAGGGTGACGATGTCGAGGTTGCCGGACGAGCGCAACGGTGTGCCGGCCAGAGGTCGGATCGGGCAACGTGCCGACGATCAGTTGCGATGCTCCCGCACCTCGCTACCGACGGCGGCGGTAGGTCAGCTCGACGGCACCGGTCGGCTCGGCCTTGGTCGACATGAGCTCGAGTTGAGCCTGCTGTCCCGGGCGAAACAGTGGCGTTCCCGTGCCGGCGATGACGGGGAACACGGTGAAGACCAACTCATCGACCAGGTCGTGTTCGAGCAGGCTGCGGGGCAGCCGGCCGAAGCCGTAGATCATCAGGTCGCCGCCGGGTTGCTGCTTGAGCTCGGCGACCGTCTCTGCAGGATCGCCAGCAACCAGAGTCGTGTTCGACCAGTCAACGCGGACGAGCGTGGAGGAGAAGACGTACTTGCCGATCGCGTTGATTCGCTCGGCGTAGGCACCGGGAGCAGCCGACCAGGCCGGCGCGAAATACTCGTAGGTGGTGCGGCCCATCAGCATCGCGTCGCACGACTGCAGCGTCGCCAGGGATCTTGCGGCAGCGGCGTCATCGAAGTACGGGCCGGCGAACGATCGTGGTTCGGCGTGGACGCCGTCGAGGGTGAGCAGTGCGGCGACGGTTAGCTTGCGGGTCATGGTTCCCCCAGGGTGGTCGGTTGCCGTCTCTCTGAATATTCTGGGTGCCTGCTTCGGTTTAAGCAGTAGAAACTTTTGAATGCCGCTGTAGCGTCGATTCATTGCCGGCCGCACATATGACGAGGGTGCGTCACGGCGCACGCGCTGAACCTGGTGGGTGAGCGCTGGGCGTTGTTGGTCGTGCGAGAGGCATTCTCTGGTCCGATGCGATTCACCGAGCTCGGCCAGCGGCGTGCCGTGCCAGTAAATTTGTGTAGGCGATTGCACCTCACCGCAGCGCGAGCGGGCCCCTGTGCCCCGCAGCCAGAACCCACGGTGGAACCCCGCCTGAAGCAGCTCGCACCGAGCGTCGCGCAACTCGTTGATCCCGTTTCACATTCCTACCGTCAACCGCTTGAACCTTGGCCGCAGATGACCAACATGATGCGGCAGCAGGTTGAGCAGCGGGGGTTCGTGGGCGATGACGGTGTGAACCTGCTCGGGACGGGCCTGGGCCAGGGCCAGCGCGGTGACCGCGCCGCCGCTGGAGCCCAGGACCGTGGCCGGTCGGGCGTCCAGGTGCGTCAGCAGCCGGGACAGGTCGTCGGCGCGCAACTGTGGGGTGGAGTCCTGCTCGGGGTCGTCGAGCGGCTGCGGTTGATGCCGCGTGGGTCGGTGGTGAGCACCGTGTGGTCGGCGGCGAGCAGGTCGGCCAGCGGCGCGAAGGACACGGCGTCCATCGGGGCGCCGACGAGCGCCACGAGCGGGCCCTGCCCGCGTACCTCGTAGTACAGGCGCGCGTCCGGGACGTCGAGAGTGGCGGTGGTGATCGTGTGGGTCATGGCATCCTCCTGTGTGCGGGGGCCGTCGAGGCCCCTGCGGTATGGGTGTGAGATCTGACGACTGCGGTCAGCAGGGGTGGCGCTATGGCGGCTACGAGCAGCGCCAGGGTTGCCGGGATCACCAGGGCGAGCGGCAGGCCGGCCACTGCGGCGACGGGTCCGATGAGCGCCGGGCCGATCAGGCCCCCGCCGTAGCTGATGGTGGTGACCGCCGAGAGCCGGCGTGCGTTCCCGCCGGCCGCGCCCAGCGTGCTGGTCACCACAGGCCACACCATCGCCATGCCCGCGCCGGTCAGTGCCCAGCCGGCGAGGGCGCATCCGATGCGTGCCGGCGCGGGTAGCGCGCCCGCGAGCAGGACCAGCCCGTACCCGGCGGTGGCCGTCAACCCGGCCAGCCGGATGGTGACCGCGGCGCCGAGCCGGGCTCGTACGGCGTCGCCGGCGAACCGCACGAGCGTCATCGCGACGAAGAAGACGGTGTACATCAGCGAGCCGGTGGCCGGATGTCCGCCCAGGACCCGGGTCGCGTGCACACCTGCCCAGTCCGTGGCGGCGCCCTCGGTGATGAAGGCGGCCGCGCCGACCACTCCCAGCATGATCAGCGATGACGGACTCGGTGGCGCAGCCGTGACGACGGGCCTGGGGACCGCATGCCGGTCCAGTCGTCCGCCGACCGCCAGCATGGCCGCTGCCAGGAGGAGCGCGGCGGCGGCCATCAGCGCCTGGACGGGTACGGCGGCACGCAGAGCCGCAGTGATCATCCCGCCGCCCGCCACGGCGCCCAGCGTCCAGGTGCCGTGCATCGTGGCCATGATCGGCCGGTTCAGCGCGCGCTCGACGGCCACCGCTTGGACGCTCAGCGCCACGTTGAGCACCCCCAGCAGCATGCCCAGCACGACGGCGGAGACCGCCAGCAATTCGACGGAACCGGCCAGGGCGGGCCCGGCCAGCGCCAGCGCGGTGGACGGGGCGGCCAGCCGCAGCAGGCGCCGCCCGCCCCACTGGTCGGCCAGCGGGCCGGCGACGGGCATGGCCACCAGCGCCCCGACGGCCAGGGCCATCAGCACGTACCCGAGCCGGCCCGGGCCGAGGCCCAGGCGTGCGTCGGTGGCCGGGAGAGTGGCGCCCCACAGCGCGTTCAGCACGCCGGTCAGCCCGTAGCAGGCCGTGATCGCGCCTCGTGCGGCCATGACGCTCCTCCCCGATCGGTGGATCTCGCACGGCAATCGTGGCCGCCCCGGCGCTGTGGGGTCCAACACCTGTTCGAACATGATTCACGCGCCGGGCGTGTTAATCGGCTAGGAAGGAACCGTGCCTGACGACGTCGAGATCCGGCTGCTGCGCCACTTCGTGGTCGTGGCCGAGGAGTTGCATTTCAGCCGGGCCGCCCAGCGGCTCTTCGTGGCCCAGCAGGCGCTCAGCCGTGACGTCCGCCGGCTGGAGGATCGGATGGGCGCCCGGCTGCTGGAGCGCACCACGCGACGCGTCACGCTCACCCCGGCCGGTCGGCTGCTGCTCAGCCGGGCGCGGGAGATCCTGGGACTGTACGACTCGACCCTGCTCGAACTACGCGGCGAGCCCCAGTCGCTGACCGTCGACGTCGTCGGCCCGGGCCTCACCCCCACGCTGGTGCTGGCGCAGGCGCGCCGGCGGGCTCCCGAGGTGGAGTTCTTCGCCCGCTTCCACACCGGCGCCGAGGCAGCCGTGCCGCTGCTGCTGGCCGAGAAGGTGGACGTCACCTTCGGCCGCGTACCGGGCCGGCCCGACGGGGTGCGGCAGCGCACCGTACGACATGAGCCCATCGCCGTGCTCCTGCCCGAACGCCACCCCCTGGCCCAGACCGACGCCGTGCCGCTGGAGGCGCTTCGCGGCACCGGGGTCTGCATCCGCGCAGGCAACCACGCGACGCCCGGCTGGGAGCACGCGGTGCTCCAGCTGCTGGCGCCCTTCGGAGTCGACCCGGCCCTGGCCCACCCGCACGTTCAGGGCGTCGACGAACTCGCCCAGCACATCCGCGACCGCAACGCCCCCATCCTCACCATGACCACCCAGCCGGCCGTCCCCGGCGCCGTCCTGCGACCGCTGATGGAGCCGGTCGCGTTGTTCCCCTGGGCGATGATCTGGCGCGCCGACACCGACCACCCCGGCCTACGGGCTCTGCACGGGGCCGCGGACGAACTGGCCGCCGCCCACCTCTGGCTCACGGTGCCGCGGGAAGCCTGGTTCCCCGAACCTGAGGCAGGGCTGCGATCACCTGACTAGGTGCTGCGTTCCTCAAAGCGTGTGGGATTGCCCCTGGCCAGGAGCCTTGAGCAGGCGGATTGTCATGGCAGGAGGGTTTCCGCCATGCCGAAGCTACTGTTCGCGCGGGCTCCGCGCGATGAGAAGGAAGACCACGATGTGCGCCGGTTGGCCGGTGCCCGGCACGCTCCCGGTGACTGGATCCAGCGCGCCCGGATCGTCGTGGCCAGCTGGGACGGGCTGCGTGTCCCCGCGATTTCCGCCGCGCTGGGCTGCCATGCGGAAACAGTGCGCCGGCGGTTACACCGGTTCAACACTGAAGGAATCGATGGCCTGGGCGATCGGCCTGGGCCTGGTCGGCGGCCCCGGCTCACCGAAGGCGAACGCAGCCAGATCATCGCCCTGGTCAAGACGATCCCGCCAGGACGACCGGTACTCGATCCATGGCTGAACGGGCTGGCCGCC
>NZ_JBIEIS010000096.1:0-15278 GCF_043496855.1 Nonomuraea sp. JJY05 | reverse complement strand
CGCCGGGTGGATGCCGTAAGCACTGGCCTCGGCGGCCTCTCGCTCGTCGAGCTCCACCTCGGCGAACACCTCTGCGCCGCGCACCCAGGCCCGCTTGAGACCCTGGAACGCCGGACCATAGCCATATCCGGTGCTGGCCAGCGTCTCGTAGTGGCCGGATACGTCCACCGCCTGTGCTCCGGCGGGCGGCCACTGCTCGCCCGCAGGACTTGGCGTGCTGCCTGCGGCAGTGAGGGTTCCTGTGGCGTGGCGTGTCCAGGGGCGCCGGCCGGCACGGGCGTGCACCGCCACCTCACGCCGTCCATCCTCGTCAGCGGCCGACACGGCCACCTGGAGCTGGACCGGCTCGTCGGCGTCGATGACCAGCGGGGCCTCAAGCGTCAGCTCCTCCACCGCCGGACAGCCGACCTCGTCACCCGCCCGCACCACCAGCTCCACGAACCCGGTGCCGGGAAAGACCACGGTCTGTCCTACTCCGTGATCGGCGAGCCAGGGGTGCGTGGCGGTCGAGATCCGGCCGGTCAGCACCAGCCCGCCCTGATCGGGCAACTCCACCGCGGCGGCGAGCAGAGGGTGGTCCACCTGGCCCTGACCCAGCCCACTCGCATCCGACAGCCCCGCCACGGCGGATTCCAGCCAGTAACGCCGGTGCTGGAACGCATACGTGGGCAGCTCAGCGGCCACGCTGGTGCCGGGCAAGAGTTGCTGCCAGTCCACCTCGACGCCGGCGGTGAATGCCTCGCCCACGGACCGCACGAACCGGTCGGGGCCGCCCTCGCCGCGGCGCAGCGATCCCACCGCGACCCCCGATGTGCCGGTGGCGTCCAGGATGTCCTGCACCGCCATCGTCAGCACCGGATGCGGGCTCACCTCGATGAAGGCGGTGCGGCCATCGGCCAGCAACGCCCGTACCGCGCCCTGGAAGTCCACCGGGTGTCGCGCGTTGGAGAACCAGTACTCCGCTCCCAGCTCCGAGCCCGCCAGGGCTCCGCCCGTCACCGTCGAATACACCGGCACGCGGCCCGGTCCGGGCTCGATCGGGCCCAGCATCTCCAGCAGTTGCTCGCGCAGCGGCTCGACCATCTGCGAATGCGACGCGACCGTGGTCGCGATCACTCGCGCCCGCACTCCCTCACCGCGCAGACGCTCCACGAGCTCTTCCAGCGCCTGGGTCGGTCCGGCCACCGCGCAGGAGGCAGGCCCGTTGTCCGCGCTCACCTCCAACCCGCCGTCCCACGAAGCGATACGTTCGCGTACGGTCTCGGCGGGCAGCCCGACCGCGGCGATCGCGCCCCGTCCCCACAGCTCGGCGGCGAACAACCGGCTGCGCAGCACGACCACCCGCACCGCGTCGGCCAGCGACAACACCCCGGCCACGCAGGCCGCGGCCACCTCACCTTGCGAGTGGCCCACGACGGCGGTCGGGCGGACGCCGACCGACTCCCACAACGCCGCCAGGGCCACCCCGACCGCGAACGCCATCGGCTGCAACACCTCGATGGACTCCAGCCCCGCCCCATCGGCGTCGGCCAGCACCTGGGCCGGATCCCAGTCCACCCACCGCCGGATCTCGGTGAAGCACTCCTCCAGCCGGGCGGCGAACACCGGCGACGCCTGCGCCAGCTCCACCCCCATCCCGGCCCACTGCGCCCCCTGACCGGGGAACACCAGCACCGCCTCCCGCCGACCCGACGCCGTACCCGACACCACCGCGGGATCGGACTCACCGGCCGCCAAAGCACGCAGCCCGCCCAGCAACTCCTCCCGATCCGCACCCACCACCACGGCACGGTCCTCGAAGGCAGCACGGGCACGCACCAGCGACAGCCCGACACCCTCCGCCGGCACCTCCGGCCGGGCATCCACATACTCGGCCAACCGCGACGCCTGAGCGCGCAACGCCTCCTCACCACGCCCCGACACCACCCACGGCACCACACCCGACAGCACCGGAGCGTCCCCGGGCGCGTCCTGCCGCGGCTGCGACTCCACCGCCTGCTCCACGATCACGTGCGCGTTCGTCCCGCTCACCCCGAACGACGACACACCCGCCCGCCGCGGCCGGCCATCCGGCACCGGCCACTCCCGCGCCTGCTCCAGCAGCCTGACCTGACCCCGCTCCCAATCGACATGAGTCGTAGGAGCGGACACATGCAACGTTCGGGGCAACCACCCATGTCGCATCGCCAGCACCATCTTGATCACACCGGCCACGCCCGCGGCGGCCTGCGTGTGACCGATGTTCGACTTCACCGACCCCAGCCACAGCGGCTGCGCCGGGTCACGATCCCGCCCATAAGTGGCCAGCAGCGCGTGCGCCTCGATCGGGTCGCCGAGCGCGGTCCCGGTCCCGTGCGCCTCGACCGCGTCCACCTCGGCGGCCGGCACACCGGCATTGGCCAGCGCCTGGCGGATCACCCGCTCCTGCGAGGGACCGTTGGGCGCGGTCAGACCGTTGCTGGCCCCGTCCTGATTGACCGCCGACCCGCGGATCACTCCCAGCACCCGATGGCCGGCAGCCACCGCGTCGGACAACCGCTCCAGCAGCAGCACGCCCACGCCCTCGGAGAAGCCGGTGCCGTCGGCGTCGGTGCTGAAGGCCTTGCAGCGGCCGTCGGCGGCGATGACGCGCTGGCGGCTGAAGGCGGTGTACGTTCCCGGCGCGGACATCACGGTGACCCCGCCCGCGAGCACCAGCGGGCTCTCGCCGGTGCGCAGCGACTGGCAGGCCAGGTGGATGGCCACGAGCGACGCCGAGCAGGCGGTGTCCACCGTGACAGCGGGACCCTCAAGGCCCAGCGTGTACGCGACCCGGCCGGCGACGACGCTCGGCGCGGCGCCGGTGACGAGGTAGCCCTCCACGTCGGCGGGTGCCTGGTGCAGCCGGGGGCCGTAGTCCTGCGGTTCGGCGCCGATGAAGACGCCGGTCCGGCTCCGGTGCAGGGTCTGGGGGTTGATGCCGGCCCGCTCGACGGCCTCCCAGCAGGTCTCCAGGATCAGCCGCTGCTGCGGGTCCATCGCCACGGCCTCGCGCGGGCTGATCCCGAAGAAGGCCGCGTCGAACTCCGCGGCGTCGTGCAGGAAGTGGCCCACCCGCGCATAGGTGGTGTTGCCGGCGTCGGGATCGTCGTCGAAGAGCCGGTCGAGGTCCCATCCCCGGTCGGTCGGGAACCCGGTCACCGTCTCCCGGCCCTCGGTGATCAGTTCCCACAGCTCCTCGGGCGTGGCCACGCCGCCGGGGTAGCGGCAGGCCATGCCGACGATCGCGATGGGCTCGTCGGAGCCGACGGCGGCCGTGATCTCGGCGGCTCGCCGTTCCCCGAGCCCGAGCACCTCGGTGAGCAGGTAGTCGGCGAGAGCGGCCGGCGTCGGGTAGTCGAAGGCGACGCCGATCGGCAGCTCGGCGCCGAGCTCGGCGGCGAGCCGGTCGTGCAGTTCGACCGCCGCGAGAGAGTCGAGCCCCATGTCCTTGAAGGTCTGCTCGGGGGAGACCGCCTCCAGCAGCCCGGGCAGTACGGCGCTCATCACGTCGAGCGTCGTCCGGCTCACCAGTTCGATCAGGGACGTCCGGCGTTCCGCCATGGAGAGGTCCGCCAGTCGAAGTGTGAAGGCCGTCGCTCGTCCGGCCCTCGTCGTCGGGGTGCCGCTGGCTTCGAATTCGCTGTTTCCGGACTGGCTCATCTGTTTGACTCTCCATATGAACCGCAGTGATCCTGTCCGCGGCGGTTGAGCCGGGACAGCCGACGATGGATACCTGCAGGGCAGGCAGGTGGTGCTACTCGTACATGCGGACGAAAAGGACGTGGGACGAGGAGACGACCCTGTCGCCGCGCATGACGACCTCGGTGGGGGCCGGGCGGCCCAGGAACATGAGCAGGCTGGCCGTCATGCCGTAGGCCCCCGCGTTCGGGATGGTCACCACGTCCCCGGGGCGGAGCTCGGGTACGGAGACGTTGCGGCCGAGGATGTCGCCCGGGGTGCAGAGGGGGCCGACGAGGCTGGCCCGCTCCACGGGCTCGGCGGACTCGAACTGGATGGAGACCGGCAGCAGCCGCCCGAGCCCGGACATGCCGCCCAGCGTGTTGATCCCGGCGTCCAGGATGATGAACCTGCCGCCGCGGCTCTCCTTGACGTTGGTGACGGTGCACACGAGCCGGCCGCAGTCACCGACGAGGTAGCGCCCGGATTCGCAGGCGACCTGGGGGCCGCCGTTGTGCCAGCCCGGGAAGTGCGAGTCGAGGATCTCCTCCAGCGCCGCGCGGAGCCCGCCGTAGATGGGGCGTTCGCCGGGGGAGAGGTAGGGGGAGGCGAAGCCGCCGCCGATGTCCAGCAGCTCCGGCTCCAGGCCCGTCGAGTCGCGGACCTCCGCCGCCGCGGTGATGGTGTGCTTGAACTCGGCGATCAGGGATTCCTCGTCCTTGGCGTTGCTCAGCGAGAACAGGTGCATCCCCGACAGCCGGGTGCCGCGCACCGAGCGGAGCTCCGGCATGAGCTCGGGCAGCGTCTCGCTGTCGAAGCCGAACTGGGAGGGCGCCCCCGTCATGCGGATGCTGGTGGTGGCTCCGGAGGCGGTGCTGTTCACCCGCAGGAGACAGTCGGCGACCGTGTCCTGCTCCCACGCGGCCTGCCCGACCCGGCGCAGGTCGTTGACCGATTCGACGGAGAAACGGCGGACGCCGGCCTCCAGCGCCGCCTCCACCTCCTCGGTCGTCTTGCCGGGGCCGGTGTAGAGGATGTCGAGCGGGTCGAAGCCCGCCAGCAGAGCCGCGGCGAGCTCGCCCGTGGAGCTGATCTCGGCCTTGCACGCGGAACCGCCGCTCTCCCGCAGCGCCTCGGCGATCTCCGGGTGGGGATTGGCCTTGAACGAGAAATAGACGACCGTCCCCTCGGGCAGGGAAGCGCGCAGGTCGTCATAGGCCGCGACGGCACGTTCGAGGTCGTAGACGTACAGCGGCGATCCGTAGCGGGCGGCGAGCTCGGCGTCGCTCTTCACGATGTCGGTGGCGTCGTTCAAGATTTCTCTCCTTGGGCAAGGGCACGAAAAGCGGGGACCCAAGTCAGGCCAGGCTCGCGAGGAATTCGAGCAGCACCTTCCGGAAGAGCTCCGGCTCCTCCAGGTGCGGCGAATGGCTGGAATCCTCGAAGACCTTTCCACGGGCCCCGGGAATGAGCTCGAGAAAAGGCCGGACCGACTCCTGGGTCACCTCGTCGTGGCGGCCCGATATCACCAACGTGGGCACGTCGATGGCGGGCAGGAGGTCCATGACGCCCCAGTCCTTCAGGCTGCCGATCACGTGGAATTCGCACGGCCCGTTCATGGCGTGATAGACGGTCGGATTGCTGAGCGTGTCCATGAACGTGGCCTTGAATTCGCGTGGCCACGGCCGCGTGCGGATCACGTGCCGGTTGTAGAAGACCATCATCGCGTCGAAGTATTCGCGGGTGTCCGTCGTCCCGGCCGCCTCGTGGGCGAGCAGCGTCTCGTTGATCCCGCTCGGCAGCAGGTCGCGCAGGATCTTCAGCTCTTTCCGCCACTCCGGGTAGGAGGCCGGCGAGTTCGCGATGACCAGGCCGCGCAGCCCGGACGGCCGCTCCGACGCGTGTTTGGCGGCCAGCAGGCCGCCCCAGGAATGCCCGAAGAGAACGTAGTCGCCGGCGATGCCCAGCCGGTTCAGCAGATTGCCCAGCTCGGCGTCGAACAACTCCGGCGTCCAGAATCCCGGATCCGCGTCGTCGAGATGCGTGGAACCGCCGTTGCCGAGCTGGTCGTAATGGACGACCGGCCATCCGGCGTCGGCGAGCTCCGCCAGCGGGAGCAAATAGTCATGGGTGCCGCCGGGCCCTCCGTGCAGGGCCACGACCGCCGGTTTCCCTTTTCCCGGTGTGCCGGTCACCCGGTACCAGGTCATGTGGTCGCCGAACGGCAGGGTTCCCCTGGCGCTGGGGGCTCGGGCCAAGTCAACCACCTCATCACGCTCGGCGCGGAGACGGCTCCCCACGCCCTGGGCCATTCATCGAAATGCCGCCCAATGCGCAGGTGAGCGGCCCTGCCGACGCTAGGTGACGGCCGATCGAGGGCGGACCCCTATCCGACCCGTGCGTATCCCCTATAGGGCGGGATTCCGCTCCCCGGACCCGCCGCGAAGCCCCGGCATCCGTATACCGTTCCGTTGCGAACATTCACCCCGAATGGCGACTCCCGGCCGCGGCGTCGCTTTTCCGAGCCCGAGTGAACGCAAAATCAGAGCCGAGGACAATCTGATGAAGCACCTGCTGTTGCGCCTTTCCGAACTCGACGCCCACGCGGGTGACGAGCTCAGGGTGATCAGCTTCTTCGACGTGCTCCTGCAGAACGGGACCGATCTGGATCGGCTTCTGCTGGAGGCCGCGCGGCTCGCGGAATGCCCCGTAGGGGTGAGCGTTCCCCATCTGGGGGTGTATCGGCGGGTGAGCGCCGACGGCGGCTCGACCGGCGGGCCCGCCGATCCGGGCGCCAGGAGGCACGGGCTCGTGAACGGCGGCGAGGTGTGGATCGAGCGGCGCGGCCGCGAATACCCGATCGACGCCATGCTCGTCGAACGGTTCGCCATCGCCTGCGCCGCCGTCCTGGGCAGGAGGGAGCCCGCCCCGGCCTTCGGCGACCCTGCGCTCGTCGAACTCGTCCTCGGCTCGGCCGCCGACGAGGCCGCACGCTCCCGGGCACTGAAGCTGCTCGGGCTCAGGCCGGACCGTTCCGTGCAGGTGTTCGCCGTCGCCGGTGACGCCTCCGGGCTCGGCGGCAGGGTGGCCCGCCTCGGGCACGTGTACGGGGTCATCGTCTCCGGCCCGCCCTGGCCCGACGCTCTCGCGAGCACGAGTTCGGCGGTCGGGGTGAGCCCGCGCGTGCCGTCCGCGAGCGCCGGGCAGGCCTGGCACATGGCGCGTACGGCACTGCGCTTCGCCGGCCCGGGGGAGTTGTGGGGCAGGGTCGTGCACTGGGACCGGCTGGGCGGCTTCGCCCTCCTCGCCGAGCACCTGCCGCACGAGGCCATCGGCGGATCCCCGGATGTCGCCGCACTGGACCGCCTGGCGGAAGGGGCCAACGGCGACTCCGTCCTGGCGACGCTGGACGTCTTCGCGGCCAGCGACTCCATCCGCCAGACCGCCTCCCGGCTCTACATCCACCGCAGCTCCGTCGCCGCCCGGCTGGCCCGGGCCGAGAGCGAGCTCGGCTTCCCGGTGCAGCCGGCCGAAGGCCGCGCCCGCCTGACCCTCGCACTCACGTTGCGACGGCTCGGCGAGAACCCCAGTACGGCGGGAGCCCCCAGGGGGGCCTGAGGGGTGATCTAGGGGTCGGTGCCTCTCACGTGGCTGATTACTGTCTCGTGAGAGTCGATGGGGCTCTGGCGGACCTGCTCACGACACCCACCTGTGAGCGGTAGGGCGCGTTGCGCGCCGCCGACCCTTGTACCTGCCGGAAGGATGCTGTATGCGCGTCGTTGTCACCCAACTCGCGGCCAGCGCTCATCTCAACCTCGTGGTGCCGCTCGGCTGGGCGCTCAAGGCCGCAGGCCACGACGTCGTGATCGCGGCTCAACCCGACATCATGCCCCTGGTGCAGCAGACGGGACTGACCGGCGTCGCCGTCGGCGACGAGGCGAGATACGCCGAGCGCGTCGCGGCGATGGCACCCGAGGAGACCATCTACGGATCCGGGTACTCCATCACGGAGATCCGGCCCGAGGTCCTCACCTACGAATACGTACGCGACTGCCTCGCGGCCTTCGCCTCCCCGATGGCGCTGGACGTGAACACCGACGAGTCCGTCTACGACGGCATGGTCGCCTTCTGCCGCTCATGGCGCCCTGACCTGGTCATCTGGGACAGCATGACGTTCACCGGACCGGTGGCGGCGGCCGCCTGCGGCGCCGCGCACGCCCGGACGACCATCGGCCGCGACCACTGGGGCCGCCTGCGCGAGCTGTTCCTGCGCCTGCGCGCCGAACGCCCGCAGGCCGCGGGCGAGGACCCGGTACGCGACTGGCTGACCGCCAAGCTGGAGAAGTACGGCTGCGAATACGACGACGACCTCGTCCTCGGCCAGACGACGATCGACTCGCTCCCGTCCTGGCTGCGCATGCCGGCGGAGTACGACTACCTGCCCGTGCGTTACGTGGCGTACAACGGCCCCGGCACCATCCCCGACTGGCTGCGACCGGAGCCGGAGCGGCCGCGGGTCTGCGTCACCCTGGGCAACTCCTACCAGGAGGTGTGGGCCGGCCGCGCGAAGCTGGGCTATCCCGACCTGTTCGAGGCTGTCGCCGACCTGGACATCGAGGTGGTCGCCCTGCTGGGCCCCGCTTCCGTCCCCGAGGGGGCCACGGTCCCCGACAACGTACGGATCCCCGGGTTCGTGCCGCTGGACCCGCTGCTCAAGAGCTGCTCGGCGATCGTCCACCACGCCGGGACCGGCAGCACCCTGACAGCGCTGCTCAACGGCGTCCCGCAGCTCATCATCCCGCACGCGCTGCACGACGAGGACCAGGTCGCGGACGCCATCGAAGCGCACGGCGTGGGCGTGCACCTTCCGCCGGACCGGTTCTCGGCCGACACCCTCCGCACCGAACTGCAGCGGATCCTGAACGATTCCACCTTCACCGAGCGCGCACAGAAGACCAGCCAGGAGATACGGGAGACCCCCACCCCGCACGACCTGGTCAAGGACCTGGAAGAGCTCGTGCTCCGCCACCGGAGGACAGCCGGCTAGACCGCGCCGGCTCACGTCCGTCCCGTTCCGCCTCACTACCTCAAGGCTGGTTGAGAATCCCATGGCCACTGATGACAAGTTCCGGGACTACCTCAAGCGTGCTACCGCCGACCTTCAGCGCACCCGCCGGCGGCTGCGCGAGGTCGAGGCGAAGGATCGTGAGCCGATCGCGATCGTGGCGATGAGCTGCCGCTACCCCGGCGGGGTGAACTCGCCGGAGGACCTGTGGAACATGCTGGTGGAGGCCCGCTCGGGGATCACCTCCTTCCCCGATGACCGGGGCTGGGACCTCGAGACGCTCTACGACGAGGACCACAACGCCAGCGGCACGACGTACGCGCGTGACGGCGGTTTCCTCGAAGGGGCGGGCGACTTCGACGCCGGCTTCTTCGGGATCAGCCCGCGCGAGGCCCTGGTGATGGACCCGCAGCAGCGGCACGTGCTGGAGGTCGCCTGGGAGGCGCTGGAACGGGCCGCGATCGACCCCGGCACGCTGCGCGGCACCCCCACCGGCGTCTTCGTGGGCGGGACGCAGACCGGCTACGTCTCGGGACTCGGGCCGTTCCCCGAGGGCGTCGAGGGGTACGTGCAGACCGGCAACACCAGCTCCGTCATCTCCGGCCGGGTGGCCTACAGCATGGGCCTGGAGGGACCCGCCGTCACGGTGGACACCGCCTGCTCCTCCTCGCTCGTCGCCATCCACCTGGCCTGCCAGTCGCTGCGCAGCGGGGAGAGCACGCTCGCGCTCGCGGGCGGCGTGACCGTGATGCCGACCCCCGAGCTGATGGTGGACTTCAGCCGGCAGCAGGGGCTGGCCCGCGACGGCAGGTGCAAGGCCTTCTCCGACGACGCCGACGGCACGGTCTTCGCCGAGGGCGTCGGCATGCTGCTGCTCGAGCGCCTCTCCGACGCGCGGGCCAACGGCCACCAGGTCCTGGCGGTCATCCGGGGCACGGCCGTCAACCAGGACGGGGCCAGCAACGGCCTGACCGCGCCCAACGGCCCCTCGCAGGAGCGGGTGATCCGCCAGGCGCTGACCAACGCCGGAGTGACGGCCGCCGAGGTGGACGTGGTCGAGGCGCATGGGACGGGAACCACACTCGGCGACCCGATCGAGGCCCAGGCGCTGCTGGCCACTTATGGGCGGGATCGTGACCCGGCGCAGCCGCTGTGGCTGGGGTCGGTGAAGTCGAACATCGGTCACACGCAGGCCGCCGCGGGCGTGGCCGGTGTGATCAAGATGGTCATGGCCACCCGCGAGGGACTCCTGCCCCAGACCCTGTACGTGTCCGCCCCCTCCACTCATGTCGATTGGGAGGAGGGTCAGGTCAGGCTGCTGGAGCAGGCGCGGGAGTGGCCGGAGCCGGATGGCCGGCCGCGGCGGGCGGGTGTGTCGTCGTTCGGGGTGAGCGGGACGAACGCGCACGTGATCGTGGAGCAGGCTCCCGAGCCGCAGTCGGGCATGGCCGGAGGCGCTCCGGTGTTGTCGGGTGTGGTGCCGTGGGTGGTGTCGGGGCGTGGTGAGGAGGCGTTGCGCGCTCAGGCGTCGCGGTTGGCCGAGTATGTGGATGCCCGGCCGGAGGTGCCGGCGGAGGGTGTCGGGTTGTCGCTGGTGCGTGCCCGTGCTGCTTTCGAGGACCGTGCCGTGGTGGTGGGTGCGGATCGGGAGGAGTTGCTGGGCGGGCTGCGTGCTTTGGCGGCCGGTGAGTCTGATCCCGCGGTGGTGTCGGGTACGGCGTCGGGTCGGCGGGAGGCGGTGCTGGTGTTCCCCGGTCAGGGGGCGCAGTGGGCCGGGATGGGGGTGGAGCTGGCGCAGGCGTCGCCGGTGTTCGCCGCCCGGCTGACCGAATGCGGGCAGGCGCTGAGCGAGTTCGTCGACTGGGACCTGCTCGACGTACTGCGCGGTGAGGACGGAGCTCCGACCCTGGACCGGGTGGACGTCGTCCAGCCCGCCACCTGGGCGGTCATGGTTTCCCTGGCGGCATTGTGGGAGTCGGTGGGGGTCCGTCCGGCCGCGGTGATCGGGCATTCGCAGGGCGAGGTGGCCGCGGCGTGCGTGGCGGGGGCGCTGTCGCTGCGCGACGCCGCCCGCGTGGTCGCCCAGCGCGGCAAGGTCATCCGCAGGGAGCTCGCCGGGACGGGTGGCATGCTGGCCGTGCTGCTGCCGTACGAGGAGCTGGTGCGGCGGCTCGAACCGTGGAGCGACCGGCTCTCGGTAGCCGCCGTGAACGGCCCCTCCTCCGTCGTCGTGTCCGGCGGCGCCGCCGACCTGGACGAGTTCTTCGCGGCGCTCACCGGTGAGGGCGTGCAGGCGCGGAAGATCGCGGTGGACTACGCCTCGCACTCCGCCCAGGTGGAACGGCTCCGCGAGACCGTCCTCGCCGAACTGGCCGGGCTCGAACCTCGCTCCGCCGACGTGCCCTTCTACTCCACGGTCGCGGCGGAGCCGCTGGACACCGCGCGGCTGGGGGCCGACTACTGGTACACCAACCTGCGCCAGCGCGTGCGCTTCGAGGACGCCGTACGGGTCGCGGTTCGCGACGGCCACGATTTCTTCCTCGAGGTGAGCCCGCATCCGGTGCTGTCGATGGCGGTGCAGGACATCCTGGACGCCACCAGTTCATCCGGGGTCGCGGTGGGATCGCTGCGCCGCGGCGAGGGCGGTCCGGGGCGGTTCGTGCGTTCGGCGGGCGAGGCGTTCGCGGCCGGGGTCGGGGTGGACTGGGAACGACTCCTGCCTGGCACCAGCGTGGCCGCTGAGCTGCCCACGTATGCGTTCCAGCACCGGCGTTACTGGCTGGAGTCCGCCGTGGCTGGGGTGCCGGATGCCGGTGGGCTGGGCCTGGCCCGGGTGGATCACGCGCTGCTCGGGGCGGCGGTGGAGTTGCCCGATCAGGGCGGGCTGGTGCTGACCGGCCGGATCTCGACCGCCACGCACCCCTGGCTCGCCGATCACGGAGTGGGGGAGACCGTGGTCTTCCCCGGCACCGGGTTCGTGGAGCTGGTGGTGCGGGCGGGTGACGAGGTCGGCTGTCCGGTGGTGGAGGAGCTGACGCTTGAGGCCCCGCTGGTCATCGACGCCGACGAGCCGGTCCAGCTCCAGGTGGCCGTGTCGGCCGCTGACGGTGAGGACGGGCGGCGTGAGGTGGCGGTGCACGCCCGCACCGGCCGGCGCCCCTGGACACGCCACGCCGCCGGCATCCTGTCCGCGACGAGCAGCGCGGCCGGTTCCGCCGATGAGCAGTGGCCGCCGGCGGGGGCGCAGCCGGTGGACGTGTCCGGCCACTACGAGGCGTTGGCTCGTGCCGGGTACGGCTATGGTCCGGCGTTCCAGGGTCTCAAGCGGGCCTGGGTGCGCGGCGCAGAGGTGTTCGCCGAGGTGGAGCTCGACGAGCGAGAGGCCGCCGAGGCCAGTGCTTACGGCATCCACCCGGCGCTGCTGGACGCCGCCCTGCATGCCACCGGCCTCATCGAGCAGGCCGAGGGTGTCGCGCTGCCGTTCGCCTGGAACGGAGTGGAGCTTCTCGCTTCCGGCGCCCAACGCGTGCGTGTCCACGCCCGGCCCACCGACGACGGCGCCACCGGCATCCACATCGCCGACACCACCGGCGCGCCGGTAGCCGTCATCACAAGCCTGATCTCACGCCCGCTTCCGACTGGCGGACTGTCGTCGCGTCCGCAGGCTGGACATGATGCGCTGCATCGGGTGGCGTGGGTGCCGCTGCCGGGTGAGCCTGCCGGCGCTGGGGATGTGGCGGTGGTGGGTGAGCGGTGGCCTGGCCTGGCTGCGGCCGTCGAGTCCGCTGGTGGTGGTGTCGAAGAGTACGTGGATGCGGCGGCGTTGGGTGCTGCGGTCGCGTCCGGGCAGGCTGTTCCCGCCGCCGTGGTGATGCGGGTGCTTCGCCGGGACGGGCGTGGGCCGCTGGAGGGGTTGCGGTCGGAGCTGGACCGGGTCGTGGACGTGCTGAGCGGGTGGCTGGCCGATGAGCGGCTGACCGAGACCCGGTTGGTGCTGGTCACCAGCGGCGCGGTGACGACCGGCTCCGAGACCGGCAGCGCGGTGACGACCGGCTCCGAGACCGGCAGCGCGGTGACGACCGGCTCCGAGACCGGCAGCGCCGATGGCGGACGCAGCTTGGCGACCGGCATCAACGCCGGTGCCGATGGCGGCGCCACTCGCGCCTCCTCCCTGAACGCCTCCGATGTGGATGGCGCTTTGGTCGGTGCGGCGGTGTCGGGGCTGGTGCGCTCTGCCCAGGCGGAAAACCCTGGCCGGATCCTGCTGGTCGACCTTGATGAGGCGGCCGAGTCGCTCGCCACGCTGGCCGGCCTGCCGGCGGTGGAGGACGAGCCGCAGCTGGCGGTGCGGGCCGGCCAGGTCCTGGTGCCTCGTCTGGCGCGGGCGGATACTTCCGGTGACCTGGTGGTGCCCGAAGGGGCCGGCGGGTGGCGGCTGGACTGCCCGGCCAAGGGATCGCTGGAGGAGCTGGCGTTGGTCCCGGCGCCGGAAGCCGACCGGGAACTGGCCGCCGGCGAAGTACGCGTGGATGTCCGGGCGGCCGGGTTGAACTTCCGGGATGTGGTCGTGGCGCTGGGCATGGTGCCCGAGCAGGGGGAGCCGATCGGCGGCGAGTTCGCCGGTGTCGTGTCCGAGGTGGGGCCCGGCGTGGCAGGGGTGCGGGTCGGCGATCGGGTGATGGGGCTGGGTGAGGCCGCGTTCGGTCCTCGGGTGGTGGTCGATCAGCGCCTGGTGGCGGGGCTGCCGTCGGGCTGGTCGTTCGCTCAGGGTGCCGGGGTGACGGTGGCGTTCGCGACCGCCTGGTACGGGCTGGTCGACCTGGCCGGGCTCACCCGCGGCGAGCGCGTGCTGATCCACTCCGGCGCGGGCGGGGTCGGCATGGCCGCCATCCAGATCGCCCGCCACCTGGGCGCGGAGGTGTTCGCCACCGCCTCGCCCGGCAAGCAGCACCTGCTGCGCGCCCTGGGCGTGCCCGACGACCACATCGCCTCCTCCCGCGACCTCGACTTCGCCGACGCCTTCGCCTCCATCACGGGTGGCGAAGGGATGGACGTGGTGCTCAACTCGCTGGCCGGGCCGTTCACCGACGCCTCCCTCGACCTGCTCGCCCCGGGCGGGCGGTTCATCGAGATGGGCAAGACCGACCGCCGCGACCCGGCCGACGTCGCGGGAACCCACCCCCACGTGCGCTACCGCAGCTTCGACCTGATGGACGCCGGGCACGAGCGGATCGGCCAGATGCTGGGCGAGCTGCTGGACCTGTTCGCCTCCCAGGAGTTGGCAGGTCTGCCGGTGCGGTGCTGGCCGGTGCAGCAGGCCCGCCAAGCGTTTAGGCACATGGCCCAGGCCCGCCACATCGGCAAGATCGTTCTGACCATGCCGCGCAGCCTGGATCCGGACGGGACAGTGCTGATCACGGGTGGCACCGGCGGTCTGGGTGCGATCCTGGCCCGTCACCTGGCCGGCGAGCGCCAGGTCGGGCGTCTGCTGCTGGCTTCCCGCCGGGGAGACCAGGCCCCGGACGCCGACCAGCTCCGGGCTGACCTGGAGGCGGCGGGCGCGACGGTCGAGATCGCCGCCTGCGATCTGTCCGATCCCGGGCAGGTGGCTGCCCTGCTCGACCGCATCCCTGCCGAGCATCCGCTCACGGCGGTCTTCCACACGGCCGGAGTGCTGGACGACGGCGTGGTCACCTCGCTCACCCCGGACAAGATCGACGGGGTGCTGCGGCCGAAGGCGGACGCCGCCTGGCATCTGCACCAGGCCACCCAGCAACTGGACCTGGCCGCGTTCGTGCTCTACTCCTCCTCGGCAGCCACGCTGGACAGTGCTGGGCAGGGTAACTACTCGGCGGCCAACGCCTTCCTGGATGCGTTGGCGATCCACCGCCACACCAGCGGCCTGCCCGCCCAATCCCTCGCCTGGGGATTGTGGGCGCCGGAAACGGGTGGCATGACGAACCAGTTGGCGGAACTCGATCTGGAGAGGTTGTCCCGTTCCGGGTTCACCGCCATGGGCGCAAGCGAGGGCATGCAACTCCTGGACGTCGCCCTGACGATGCCGGAGCCCTTCCTCGTACCTCTGCCCATCAACACCCGCACTCTCAGCAACCGTCCCGACGGCGTTCCGGCGATCCTGCGTGGGCTGGCTCGCACGCCCGCGCGTCGTGCCGCCCGCACCGAGTCTGTCTCCGGTGGGGGGTCGGCGCTGGAACGGCGGCTGGCGGGGCTGCCGGCGGTCGAGCAGGAGCACGTGCTGGTGTCGCTGGTCTGCGCGGAAGCGGCGGCGGTTTTGGGGCATGCCTCCGGTGAGGCGATCCAGGCGGGCCGCCCGTTCAAGGATCTGGGTTTCGATTCCCTGACCTCTGTGGAGTTGCGTAACCGGCTGAGCCGGGCGGCCGGGATGAAGCTGCCCGCGACCCTGGTCTTCGACCACCCCACTCCGACCGCGCTGGCAGCGCATCTGCTGCGGCGGGTCACCGGCAGCGGCGCGGCCAGCCAGGCCGAGCCGGTG
>NZ_JBIEIS010000095.1:0-17155 GCF_043496855.1 Nonomuraea sp. JJY05 | reverse complement strand
GACGGCCTGTCCAAGAAAGAGATCATCCGCTGCCTGAAGCGCTACGTAGCTCGCGAACTCTACCGAATCATCACATCAAACGATCAAGAACATGCCGCTTGACATCCATAGGAGCATCCCCGGACAGCAGGCATGGCCTCCACTCCGCTGGAGGTCTGATGCAGGGAGCGACGCACTGAGGGGGCGCGCGCAGGAGGCCCGGGCTACCGGCGACGGCCGCGGCATCGGGTTTCCACGGCAGAATGGTGCCGATGATCGTCCCGCCCGCCGCGCGCGTCTGCGTGACCGCAGCCCTGATCTGCCTCGCCGGCTGCGGCGTGCGGGCGCCCGGCGCCGGCGCCGCGCCGGCCCGTCCCACGGTGACGGCTCTCCCGCCCGGCCACCCCCTGGGCCAGCCGCCGCCGACGGTGTGGTCTCCGTCCCCGCCCCCGTCCTGCGCCGGCTCGGGACTGCTCCTGTACGCCGGACCGCCGGACGCCGCGATGGGGCTGCGCGTCCAGACCGTGACGCTCACCAACTGCGGCGACACGGCGCGGCAGGTCAAGGGTTACCCGCGCGTCCGGCTCCTGGACGCGGACGGGCAGCCGCTGAAGGTGAAGATCGACCGGGGCGCTCGTCGGGTCACCACCGCGATCCGGGATCCCCGGCCGCAGGCCGTGACCGTACGGCCGGGCCGATCGGCCGCCTTCACCCTGGCCTGGCGCAACACCTACGGCGGTACCACCCATCCGCCCGCGGTCGGCACCACGCTCGTCGTCACCACCGGCTCCGGCCGGCAGCGCGTCAGCGGCCTCTTCGACCTCGGCTCCACGAACCTCCTGGGCGTCACCGCCTGGAAACCGGTCGAGCGATGAACCCGGCCACGCGGGAGAGGCCGCTGCCGTCGCACACGTAGAGCGTGCGCCAGGGCTCCAGGCAGCCACTGCCGATGAGATGTGGCCCTCCCTATAATCCGACTTGATGATCGACCCGCACGATGCGGCGATAGCGAGGCGACCCTATGGGCCCGATCACGGCCCCGAGCCGTCCCGAGGGCGACGACGGCGCACGAGGGGTGCTGATCGCTCCGGCTCTGGCCAGGGCGATCGTCGCCGTGGTGTTCTGCGGCTTCGCCGGGGTCGCCCTGCTGTGGGTGCTGGAGCTGGACAAGAGCGGCGGCGAGATGGCGCCGGCCGTCACCCTGCTGGCCGGTCTGCTGGGCCTGCAGTACTTCTACTTCTGCCGCCCGGGCGTGGACCTGCGCTCGCGTGCGTCCCACGTCGTGCTCGCGGTGCAGGCGTGCCTGGTCTACCTTCCGCTGGAGCTGTTCGGGCAGGCGTGGGTCAGCCAGCCCTCGTTCCTGGCCGGAAGCGTGCTGCTGGTGCTCTCGCCGCGGGTGGCCTGGCCGGCGTACGCCGCCGTCGTGGCGAGCACGGGGGCCACGCAGCGCTTGTGGACCGACGGCACGTGGCTCGACGTCGTCTATATCCTCGTGAACACCGCGACGGCCGGCCTGGCCGTGTACGGCCTGGTCAGGCTGGCCCGGCTCGTCACCGAGCTGTACGAGGCGCGCGGTGAGCTGGCCAGGACCGCGGTCGCGCACGAGCGGCTGCGGCTCGCCCAGGACGTGCACGACCTGCTCGGGTCGAGCCTGTCGGCGATCGCCCCGAAGGGGGAGCTCGCGCTCCGGCTGCTGCGGCGCAACCCGGGGCGGGCCCGGCAGGAGCTCTCGGAGATCCTGGAGCTCTCCCGGCAGTCGCTGACCGATTTACGGTCAATCGCCCGGATATATCGGGATATTGATCTTGAGGACGAGACGGCGACCCTCACGTCGATGCTCGCGGCCTCCAACGTGGAGCTGCGGATCGACCTCGACAGCCGCGAGCTGGTGCCGCCGCTGCGAGCCGCGCTGGCGGCCGTCCTGCGGGAGGGTCTCGCCCACGTGCTGCGGCACCGGCAGGTGGAACGCTGCGAGATCGTCCTGCGGCAGGAGGGCGGCTCGGTCTCGGCCGACATCCTCTACGACTACGACGGGGCCCAGGCGGGCGTGGGCGGGGACCTGCCGGCGCTGGTGTCCAGGATGGGGGGCGAGCTCACCGCCGAGCCAGTCGCCGACGGCCGGTTCCGCCTCCACGTGCTGCTCCCGGTGGCCGCGCGGCCGCCGGACCTCCCGGCCGAGGCCGCCGACGAGCCCGGTGCGCCCGTTCCCCGCATCGCGACCAGGCTCGGCGGCGGGCTCGTCGTGGCGGTCTTCCTCGGGCTCTTCGCCCAGGCGGTGCTGCGCCCGCTGCTGGTGGGCCGGGAGTTCGAGCAGGTCGCCGTGGGCACCGGCTGCCTGATCGCGGCGCTGGTGCTGCAGCTGGCGTGGTTCAGCCGGCCGGGTGTCCGGCTGCGCCGGCCGGCGGCGTACCTGCTGCTGGGCCTGCAGGCTTTCGTGGTGTATCTGCCGTTCGTGTGGTTCCAGGAGCCGCGGGCGGGGCTGCAGGGGTTCCTGGCCGGCAGCGCGTTGCTGCTGCTGCGGCCGGCCGTCGGCTGGAGCGTGTTCGCCGCGGTCACGGCCGCCGCCGTCTGGGCCCAGTTCGCGTTCGCCGCCGATCTGCCCGTGGGCTACGCCCACATCCTGGTCACCGTGAACCTCGGCCTGCTCACGTACGGCCTGACCTGGATGGCGCGCTCGGTGCGGCGGCTGCGGGCCGCGCGCCGGCAGCTGGCCGAGGCCGCGCTGGCCGAGGCGCGGCTGCGGTTCGCGCAGGACCTGCACGACCTGCTCGGACTGAGCCTGTCGGCGATCACGCTGAAGAGCGACCTCGCCCACCGGCTGATCCCGCGCGATCCGGACCGGGCCCGCACGGTCCTGGCGGAGGTGCTGGAGATCTGCCGGCGCGCCCTGGCCGACGTGCGGTCGGTGGCCGGTGGCCATCGCGAGATGTCGCTCGACGAGGAGTGCCGGACCGCGGAGTCGCTGCTGGCCAGCGCCGGGCTGGAGGTACGGATGGACGTCCGGCACGACGGCCTCGCGCCCGCGGTCGGCACCGTGCTGGCCACGGTGCTGCGCGAGGGCGTCACCAACGTGTTGCGCCACAGCAAGGGCACCCGCTGCGAGATCACCGTTCGCGAGGAGGAGGGCGGGGTCCTGCTGCGCATCGTCAACGACGGGGCGAGCGCCCCGCCGCAGGGCGATCAGCGAGGCAGCGGCATCCGCAACCTGTCCGACCGCGTCGCCGCGCTGGGCGGCACGCTCACCGCCGGTCACGAGAGCGGCGGCCGGTTCGGGCTGTCCACCCGTATCCCACGCTGCGAAGCTCGCGGATGAGGAGAGGGCACCTCGACCTGGCCCGACACGCCCCGAGCCCCGGAGCCGCGCGGCAACCCCCAAGGAGGCCGCCGCGCGGCCGCTCGCTCAGCTCGCCGGGGCGTCGGAGTTCGCCATCCGCAGCAGGTCGTCCATGGCCGGCGGCTGCTGCCCGCCCTGGGAGGCGCCCATGCTGAGGAGGGTGGCCAGCGGGATCTGGGCGATCAGCGCCTGGCTGGCCGGGTCGGTGAAGAAGCTCTCCCCGCCGCCCGCGGCCTTCAGCAGGGTCTCCTCGACGATCTTCCGGCCCCGGGGATGGGCCAGCCATTCCTGAAGCGTGCTGTCCGCCATGAGCACGGCCTGAGGCGGCTCCACGTCCAGGTGGATGCGCTGCTCCAGGACCAGGTCGCGGGAGGAGTGTCCGACGTGCACGCCGTACTCGCCCGGCTCGGCCACCCAGCGTCCGTGCCGGGCGCTCCAGTAGCTGAAGGCCCGGGCGTCGAGCTCGATCACCACGCGGGCGCTCTCGCCGGGGGCGAGGCGGACCTTGTGGAAGCCCCGCAGCTCGCGTTCGGGACGGTCCACGCCGGCGACGGGGTCGCTGACGTACACCTGCACGACCTCGGCGCCCTCCCGCGTGCCGGTGTTGGTCACCGTGACCTCGACGCTGGCCTCGGGCCGCGCCGGGTCGGGGACGTGCACGACGAGATCGGAGTAGGCGAACGTGGTGTACGACAGCCCGAACCCGAACGGGAAGGCCACGTCCCGCCCGGTGCGGTCGTACCAGCGATAGCCGATGTAGAGGCGTTCCCCGTAGAGCACCTTGCCTTCCGACCCCGGCCAGTTGACGTGCGCGGGCGTGTCGGACAGCCGGTGCGGGACGGTCTCGGCCAGCCGGCCGGAGGGGTCGGCGTGCCCGAAGATCAGGTCGGCCGCGGCGCCGCCGCCCGCCTGGCCCGGCAGCCACATCTCCAGCAGGGCGGCCGCGTGCTCGGTGAGCGGGCCGGTCAGCACGACGCCGCCGTTGCTCAGCACGACCGCGATCGACGGGTTGACCGCGGCCACCGCTTCGAGCAGCCGCAGCTGCGCCTCCGGCAGGTCCAGGTCCTCGCGGTCGAAGCCCTCGGACTCGGCCTCGGACGGCTCGCCGAGGAACACCAGCACCGCGGCGGCGCCGCGGGCGGCCTCCACCGCCTCGGCGAGCAGGGCGGCGTCGGGCTCCCCGTCGAGGCGGAACCCCGGGGCGAAGGCGACCTCGCGCGAGGTGGCGGCGCGGATCGCCGTCAGGGCGTCGTCGAGCCGGGTCGGGTTGATGAGCGAGCTGCCGGCACCCTGGTAGCGCGGGGTGCGCGCGAACTCGCCCAGCACCGCGATCGGGCCGCCGGACTCCGGGTCCAGCGGGAGCAGGCCGCCGTCGTTCTTCAGCAGGACCGCGCACTCGGCCGCGACGCGGCGGGCGAGCGCGTGGTGCGCGTCGAAGTCGGGCTCCGCGTCCGCTCGGCCCTGCCGCAGCCGGTCGTGGGTGCTCACCAGGCGTTCCACGGCGACGTCCAGTACCTCTTCGCTGAGCTCGCCGACGCGCACGGCCTCGACGATGGCGGCGGCGCTGCGGCCGCCGGTGCCCGGCATCTCCAGGTCCAGGCCGGACCGTACGGCGGCGACCGGGTCGTGCACCGCGCCCCAGTCGGAGACCACGTAGCCGTCGAAGCCCCACTCCTCACGCAGGACCGTCGTGAGCAGCCAGGGATTCTCCGAGGCGTGCACGCCGTTGACCCGGTTGTACGAGCACATGATCGTGGCCGGCCGCGCCTCGCGGACGACGTGCTCGAACGCGCGCAGGTAGATCTCCCGCAGGGTGCGCTCGTCCACCTCCGCGCTGACGCGCATGCGGTCGGTCTCCTGGTTGTTGGCCGCGAAGTGCTTGACCGACGCGCCGACGCCGCGCGACTGCAGGCCCGCGACCCACGCGGCGCCCATGACACCGGCCAGCAGCGGGTCCTCGGCGAAATACTCGAAGTTGCGGCCGCACAGCGGGGAGCGCTTCATGTTGACGCCCGGGCCGAGCAGCACGTCCACGCCGAGCGCCCTGGCCTCGACCGCGAGCGCCTCCCCGACCTCGCGCAGGAGGCCGTCGTCCCACGAGGAGCCGAGTGCCGCCGCGGTGGGGAACGCCGTGGCGGGCATGCTGTCGGCGAGCCCGAGGTGGTCGACCCCGGTCCGCTGCAGGCGTACGCCGTGCGGGCCGTCGGTGAGCAGCGCGGCGGGCACGCCCGCGTGCGACACCTCCGCGGTCGTCCAGAAACTGGCGCCGGACACGAGCCGCGCCTTCTCCTCGAGCGTGAGCCGTTCGACGACGGATCGTCCGTCGGTCATGTCGTGACCTTCCTGTCCTGCGGGGATGAGTTGGGCTAGCGCGCGCTAGCTGCCAGCGATGCGACGCTAACCTTGGGGCACTAGCACGCGCAAGTGCCATGTCAGGGGATGGGAGGGCGGCCATGGGCGGACGGGCACGGCGGGTGACGGCGAGCGACATCGCGCGGTCCCTGGGAATCTCCCGGGCCACGGTGGGCTTCGTCATCAACGACACCCCGGGCCAGACGATCTCGGAGGCCACCCGGCGCAAGGTGCTCGCCGAGGCCGAGCGCCTGGGCTACCGGCCGCACGCCGCCGCCCGGGCGCTCGCGCGGGGCAGCAACCGCATCGTCCTGTTCATCATGCCCGACTGGCCTGTGGAGCATCTCCTGCGCCGCTACCTGGAGGAGGCGACGCTCGTCCTGGACCGCGCCGGCTACTCGCTGGTGACCTGGAGCCGGCACGCGGGCGGCCGTTCCCGCCCGCTGTGGGAGACGCTCGACCCCGACCTCGTCGTCCCGGTCGTGCCCCTCCCCCGCGACGACCTCGACGTTCTGCGCCGGGAGGCGGGCGCGCGGCTGCTCGCCGACGGCGACGAGCCTTCCGAGCTGCACGAGGTGCCGTCCCTGCGGGCCGGGCCCGTTCTCCAGGTGGAGCATCTGCACGAGCGCGGGCACGCGCGGCTGGCCGTCGCCCTCACGGGCGACCCGCGCCTGCAGGCGCTCGCCGCCCTGCGCGCCTCCCTGGCGAGGACGCGCGCCGCGGAGCTGGGCCTCGAGGTCGCCGACGTGCGGACGGTCTTCGACGAGGACGGCTCCGCGGCCGGTGCGGTACGGGACTGGCTGGACGCCGGGGTCACCGGAGTGGTCGCCTACAACGACGACATCGCCGCCGCCGTCGTGGGGGCGGCCGTGCGCGCGGGGATCGCCCTGCCCGGCCGCCTCGCGGTGGTCGGGCACGACGACAGTCCCCTGGCCCGGCTGCTGGTGCCCGCGCTGACGAGCGTGCGCGTGGACGTGGCGGGTCTGGGCAGGTACGTCGCCCACCGCGCGCTGCACGCCCTCGGGGTGGAGGACACGCCCCCGGCCGAGCCCGAGGTCTGGGCCGATGTCGTTCACCGCGAGACGTCCTGATCGCGCGTCAGTCCGCGAGCGCCTGCCGGCGGCGGAGTTCGAGCTGCTGACCGACCCGGGCGGTGTCGCGCGGGTAGGTGACGTACAGGACGGAGAGCAGGAGGCCGTTGACGATCATCAGGATGACCAGCACCCACAGGAACACGCCCTGGATGCCGATCGTCGCCGCCAGCGAGCCGGCCAGCAGCGAGAACAGCGCCCACGCGATCGTCTCGAACACCGACAACCAGATCGCGTACGCCTGCCCGCGCAGCTCCGGCAGCACGACCCCGGCCACGATGGGCCGGTTGACCGGCGGGTTCAGGCCCTGACAGGCGCCCAGCAGGGCCCAGAAGATCGCGTAGATGACGATCGACTCGTACCGGAACTGCGTGCCGAAGAAGGCGATGACGGCGAACAGGATCTGGGCCAGCTGCAGGACCAGGACGCGCCCCCTGCTCGGCATGAGCCGGTCGAGCACCGGCAGGACGAATCCGGCGCTCAGCGTGGCGACGCTGTAGCCGATGCCGAACGGCAGCGTCACCAGGATGGCCGTGGCGTTGTCGATCTCGCGCTCGGTGACGAGGAACTGGACGCCGAAGATGATGATCAGCAGGTGTCCCGACAGGAGCCGGCTCAGCATCATCACCGTGTACGTGGGGATGCGGAACAGGCCGGCCACGGAGGCGACGGTGACCTTCGTCTTCGCCCGGTCATCGCTCGCGAGGTCGGCGAGCTGCTTCTCGGAGGAGCCGATGCCCGGATCGGTGAAGAAGGCGGCCACGGCGAGCCCGGCGACGATGCAGACGCCGCCGAGGGTCCACAGCGCCCAGCGCCAGCCGTCCTCCAACCCGACGAAGACCGCCATGACGGGCCCGAGGACGATGGAGGCGACCTGGATCGCACTGAAGAAGATCCCGTTCGCCCGGGCACGCTGCTCGTCGGCGAAGGAGTCGGCGATGACGGCCATGGTGATGGGCGAGCCGCCGATCACCGCGGCGGACATGAGGGTGCAACAGATGAGGAGCTGGACGAAGTTCTGGGAGAAACCGGCGGCGATGCCGAACAGGCCGCCGGACACCGTCGTGGCGATCAGCGCGCCACGACGGCCGATCCTGCTGGACAACCACACCCAGAACGGGCCGGCCGGAACGCTGGCGATCTTGCCGAGCGCCGCGATGACGCCGAGATGACCATTGTCGAGCCGGAGCGCGGCCGCGAGCGTGGGGAAGACGGTGTTGATGAGACCGGCTTCGGTGTTGTCGACGACGCTCACGCCGGAAAGGACGGCGAGATTGCGCCAGCGGTGGGGGACGTTGGCGGCCTGGGCCGCTCCTGGCTGTACGGACGCGGTGGAGGCGCTGGCATCCATGCGGTGCCCCTGTCTGCAGTGTTGCGATAGAGAGAGCGTCGCCTCAGTCGGTCGAGGCGGCGGGTGTTGCCGTGAGAAGGCCGAACTGCTCGTCGATGCGGCGCAGGACCGCGGCGGGCACGAAGCCGAGACGGGCGAGGTCCAGCAGGCTCATGGGGGCGGGGGCGGCGAGCAGCTCCGACTGCACCAGGGCGGGCGCCTCCTGCGCGAGGACGTCCTTGGCGCCGGTGACGCCCAGCAGCTCCAGGAGCGGCGCGCGGAGCAGGGCGGGGGCCTGGAACTCCGCCTCCACGGGCAGGGGCACGGCGACGGCCGCCGCGCGTTCGCGCTGCTCGCGGACCAGCAGGTGCTCCGGGGTGACCGCACCCTCGCGCGGGATGCCCAGGCGCTCGAACTGGCTGGGCGGGGCGTCGTTCTCGACCATGAGCCGGCGCAGCAGCTCGATCATCCGCAGCTCCACGTCGTCGTCCACGATCGGGCTCTCCTGCGCCGGATCATCGTGCAGGTCGAACAGCAGCGTGCCGTGCCGCCACGGGTTCATCCAGCTCGCGGAGGCGGGCATCCGCATCGTGCGCAGGCCCTTGGTGAAGGCGAACGGCTCGGCCGGCTCCCACTCCCGCAGCTCCGCCACCGAGAACCGGGTGCGCATGTGGGTGGGCATGAGCGTGAACTCCTCCAGCGGCCCGTTGACCGCCTCCCTGGCCGCGCGCATGTAGACATAGCGGCCGTCGGTGACGTTCACGTGCCCGCCGTGGATGCCGAACAGCGCACCCTCGCGCAGCGGCCCGTCCTGGGCGAGGTCCGCGCCCTGCATGTCCGGGGTGGGCTCCAGGCCGAAGTAGCGCAGCACGGTCGGCGCGATGTCGATGGTCTGCGCCAGCTCGCCCCGCCGCCGGTCCCGCCCGCCGGTCCGCGGGTCCCACAGGAACATCGGCAGGTGCACCAGCTCGTTGAACCACGGCATCACCGACTTGGCCCACCAGCCGTGCTCACCCAGCAGGAAGCCGTGGTCGGTGTTGACGACGAGCAGGGTGTCGTCCCACATGCCGCGCTCGTCCATGAAGTCCAGCACCCGGCCGAGCGAGCGGTCGCACATCGACACCAGCGCGGCGTACTCGAGGCGCGCGTGCTCGACCTGCCCTTCCGGCTCCAGCACCTTCTGGTACGGCGGCCAGTCGAACGCGGGCCCGTCGTACTCGTGCGGGTAGAGGTCCTTGTACTGCTGGTGGGTGAAGAACGGCTCGTGCGGGTCGAACAGCTCGATCTGCAGCAACCACCGGTCGGCGTCGGCGTTGGTCTCCAGGAAGTGCAGACCGGCGTCGACGGTCAGGGTCTGGGAGTGCTCGGCCTCGGTCGGCATGTACGTGCGGTTGATCACGTCCTGCCGTTTCATGGCCCCGTACGGGCTCGCCGGGCCGCCGTCGCCGCCGACCACGCCCTTCCACGGGTCGCCCTCCTGGCCCCGGAAGAACTCCCAGGTGCTGTAGCGGGTGTGATAGGTCGCGCCGCCGTCCTCCCAGTAGTGCGGATGGTCGGAGACCAGGTGCGTGTGCACCCCCGCCCGCTTGAGCAGCTCCGGCATCGAGTCGTCGAACGGCTCCAGCGGGCCCCAGCTGCGGTGCAGGAAGTTGTACCGGCCGGTGTGCATCTCGCGCCGCGCCGGCATGCACGGCAGCGACCCGGCGTAGAAGTTGTCGAACGTCACGGCCCTGGCCGCCAGCCGCGCGAAGTTGGGCGCGTCGACGAAGGTGTCGGCGTAGGGGGCGAGCAGGTGCCTGTTCAGGCTGTCGAACATGAGGATGACGGCCCTCATCGCGTCGCCTCCTCCGTGGTCTCCTCGTTGATCGGCTCGCCGTCGAGGAGCCGCCGGCGCAGCTCGATGAGCGAGGCGATGTGGCGGTCCATCGCCTCGGCCCCACGCCGGTGGAGCCACTCGTCCATCTGGCCTCCGAGCTCGACGTCGTAACCCCGGGGCGGCTCGTCGAACAGCGTGCGGTCACGGTGGCGGTACCGCGCGACCTCCGCGGTGCGGGTGTTGATCTCGATGTCGAGAAGGCCGATCACCTGCTCGACCGTCATGAACCCGGCGCTGCCCAGCCGTGCGTACAGATCGGGATCCTGGAAACGCGTGGGCGGGTTGTACGGGCGCGTCAGCCAGTCGGTGAAGACCGTGTGGCCCTCTTCGGTCACGTGGTAGCGCTTGGCGTTGCTCGCCCCGGGGCGCTCCTCGATCGTGTGCCCGACCCAGCCGCGCTCCTCCATCGCCGCCAGCGTCCGGTACGCCTGGCTCATGGTGATGTTCGAGCGCATGAACCGGCCATGCGTGTCGAAGTACTTCTTCAGCTCGTAGCCGGTGCTGGGGCGACTGAGCAGTGCGCCGAGCAGCAGAATCTCAAGCTTCATCAAATGTGCCCGTCGTTGTAACGGAGTTAACCGTGCCACAAGTGGAATGGTGATACCATGACACAAGTGTCACGCCCTGTCGATAGGTCCGATCACTCTTCCTGCTGCACGCCGAACCTGGCGTCGGCCCAGGGTCGCGAGCCGATTTCCGCCGGGCGTGGCGCCCATCTGATCGAGCAGTGCCACGTCGAGGCCGGCGCCTTCCGCATGGGCGACCCCTTCGGCGACGGCCGGGCCGGGGACGGCGAGACGCCGGTGCACGAGGTGACGCTCGACGCGTTCGACATCGACGCGACCACCGTGACCAACGCCGACTTCGCCCGCTTCGCCGACGACACCGGCTATCGCACCGAGGCGGAGTTCGCCGGATCCTCGGCGGTCTTCCACACGCTGGTGCACCCGCGGGCGAGGGTCATCGGCCACTCGCCGCGCGCTCCCTGGTGGCTCGCCGTCGAAGGCGCGAGCTGGAGGCACCCGGAAGGGCCCGGCTCCGACCCGCCGGAAGACCATCCCGTGGTCCACGTCACCTGGAACGACGCCCAGGCCTACTGCGCCTGGGCCGGGCGGCGCCTGCCCACCGAGGCCGAATGGGAGCGCGCCTCGCGCGGCGGCCTCGACGGCGCCCGCTACCCCTGGGGCGACGACCTCCTCGACGCGCGGGGACGGTGGCAGGCCAACATCTGGCAGGGCTCCTTTCCCGACCACAACACCGCCGAGGACGGCTGGCCGGGCACCGCGCCCGTGCGCACGTTCGCGCCGAACGGGTTCGGGCTCTGGCAGAGCGTGGGCAACGTCTGGGAGTGGTGCGACGACCCGTTCGACCCGCGGGCGTACGCCAAACGAGCCCGCGCGCAGGTCCACGACCCGCGCTCCCGCGTCGCCCCGAGGCTCCGGGTCCTGCGCGGAGGCTCGTACCTGTGCCACGACTCCTACTGCAACCGCTACCGCAACGCGGCCAGGTCGTCGAACACACCCGACTCGAGCATGGGCAACGCCGGCTTTCGCACGGTGGCGTCCTGAGGGTGCGGCCGGGCCGTCAGCCGGGCGCGGCCGTGAAGCGGATCGGGCGAACTCCCACCCCGACCCTGCTCCGGCATCGCCCGCTGACACGCGAAAGGCCCTGCCCCGGCCGCGAGCCAGAAGCAGAGCCCATTTCGTCAAGGCGCCGTCGAAGCGCCGCTCCGGTCAGATGTTGTGCGCGAAATCCCCGCCGAAACCGGCGATGAAGACGTGGCTGTCGACCTGACCGGCGGTGAAGAACATCGAGATTCCGCACCCCCACCTGATCGCGTCGCGGCCTACCGGAAAGACGTTGTCCGCGCTCAGGCCGTGCGCGTGATCGCCTTCGATCCTGAGGCCCTCCCTGACCAGGATGCGGTCCGGGCCGTCCCACACATGCACCGCGGTGAGCGCGCTGGTCTCTCGCGCGTCGAAGAGGATCAGCACCCTGTCCAGGGTGGCCCGGCGGTCTTCGACGATGACGGGGGTGGGAATGGCCAGGTGGATCCAGTCGCCGCCGTTCGCCGGAAGCGAGAAGGTTACGCCGAATCCCTGACGCAGTGCGCCCGTGCCGGGATTTTCGGCCACGGCCGTGAATCCGTGCTGCCATGACGCGTACAATTTCGACATTGTCGTGCCCCTTTCTGTTTGGCCGGCTTCCTGATGACCCAACGATAAAGTTTTTCGAAGAAAGCCCGACATCCCCAGAATTCGGGATATCCATCTCCCATAATCCAGACGAAAATATGAATCCGTGGCGATGGAGGGGAAAGCCGGGGAGGAGGCGGACTTCAACCTCCGGGGACCGGTCCCGAAGGTGTGCTGGTTTCCTGGTTCCGGTCCGCGATCCCCCTGGAGACTCCATGAACCGCACGCTGTCCTTCCGTCGCCTTCAGCCGGCCGCGGGCACGGCCCTCGTGGTGGTGCTGGTGACCGGATGTGGCTCCGCCCCGTCCGCCGGAGGAAATGCCGCTGAAACGGTGTCCGCCGGCAAAACCGCAAGCACGGCGCCCACGGCGTCCCCGAGTGCCGGCGCATCCACCGGCACACCGACCAGCACGCCCACCCCGTCGGCGCGGCCCCTGCCGCGCGCGGCTGACGGCAAGCGCTACTCGGCCTGCAGGGACGGCACGTGCGAGGTGGCCATCTCCCGGCCGGTGCGCATCGCCGTGAAGGGCGGCCGCCTGACCGTGCTCAAGGTGAAGCCGAACAACAGCCTGAAATTCGATCTGACCTTCACCTACGGCGGCGGCGGTTCCGGTTTGCTGAAGGGCACCTGCGGCGCCATCGCCACCTTCTATCGATATGCCGGCGGAGCGGGAATGGAGGGCTGCCGCTCGGACGACAGCACTCCGAAGAAGCCCGCCCGCGTGAAGGGAGCGCTCCGGATGCAACTGGTCGGCTGGGACAGTGGCAAGGCCGCGGTCCTGCGGTTGGTGTCAGGCTGACGCGGCGCTCCGGGGTGCCGGGGGCGCTGATCGCGATCTACGATGCGGAGCTGTGGGCAACAGATTGAGCCAGGTCGCGACGGTGAACGGGCAGATCGCCGCCGACGGCCGGTACACCGCCGAGGACGGCACCCTCGTCACCGTGGGTCCCGTGCTGGAGGCGGCGATCGCCGGCACGGTGAGCCATCCGCCCGAGGAGCCGATCGCCGCGCCGGCCGCCACGGGCCACCGGACGTCTTTCGAGGTCACCGGGGAAGGCAGCCTGCAGGCCGCGCGGCGGCTGCACCTGGCAGGCGCCGAACGGATCGCCGTGCTGAACTTCGCCTCGGCCCGCAGTCCCGGCGGCGGCTACCTCGGCGGGGCCAAGGCGCAGGAGGAGGACCTGTGCCGCGCGAGCCTGCTGCACCCCTGTCTGCTGAACGCTCCCGACTTCTACGCCGCGCACCGCGCCTCCTCCGACCTGCTCTACAGCCACCGGGTCATCTGGTCTCCCGATGTGCCGGTGCACCGCGACGACCGCGGCCGGTTCCTGAGCGAGCCGTACCTGGTCTCGTTCCTGACCTCGCCCGCGCCCAACGCCGGGCAGCTGCTGCGGCGCGATCCCGGAGCGGGACCGCGGATCCGGCGGGCGCTGCACGAGCGTGCCGGGCGCGTGCTGGCGGTCGCCGCGCACCACGGCGCGCGGCAGCTCGTGCTCGGGGCGTGGGGGTGCGGGGTGTTCCGCAACGACCCGCGTGAGGTCGCCGCGGCCTTCCACGCGCATCTGGGCGAGGGCGGGGTGTTCGAACGGGTGGTGTTCGCGGTGTGGGACCGGTCGGAGGAGTCGGCCAACCGGGCCGCGTTCGCCGAACGCTTCGGGGAGCCGGCCACCGGGTGAGCGCGCCATCGCGGCCGGCCTCAACGTTGCGCCCGGACCTCCTCACGCACCGGCGCGACGCTGACCGGCGACCTTGGAGGAAGGCAGGCGGCCGGCCCTGGACGCGCCCGTCATCGAGTCGCCTTCGACGACGACGTCGAAGGCGAGATTCAGGCGCATCGGCTTGGTGATGGACTGCTTCCAGACGACCCGGTTCTCCTCCACGGCGATGTCGCGCAGTTCGACCTCGTCGCCGGCTCCGGAGGCGGTGCCGGACCAGGCGCCGGCCTCCTCACGCAACTCGACGACCACGGCAAGCCTGCCGATCGGGGTGGAGAGCGACAGGTCCCAGACGCCGGCGGGATTCATACGACTCCTTTCCGGGTTTCAGAAGGCGAGGGGGGTGCGGCCGGTGTCGCGCCACACGACGCCACGGCGCTCGTAGGCGAACAGTTCCTCGACGGCATGCGCGATCCGCGGCCCGAGCTCCCGTTCCAGCAGGTGGAGGCCCACCTCGAGCCCAGAGGTGACGCCGCCGCCCGAGACGAGGTCGCCGTCGTCCACGACGCGGGCGCGGACCGCGTGCACGCCGGTGGCGTCGAGCAGGTCGACGCCCATGTGGTGGGTGGTGGCGTACCGGCCCTCCAGCAGGCCCGCCAGGGCGAGGATGAGCGCGCCGCCGCACACCGTGGCGACGGTCGTCTCGGGACGCTCCATCGCCGCCTTCAGCAGGGCGGGCAGCTCGGTGTCCAGCGTGCGGGCCAGCAGCACCGGGACGGGCTCGTCCCGGTGCTCCGGCTGCGCCCCGATGTCCTCGCCGGGCTCGCCGATCCGGCCCGAGGCGCCGGGCACCACGACCAGGTCCGCCTTCGCCGGGTCCAGCGCGGCCGTGGCGCGCAGGGGCATACCGCCGGTGCCGCTCACCACCTCGCGCGGCCCCTCGGCGCTCACCAGCTCCACCGTAAGCGCCCCGCCGGAGGCGATGCCTCCGGCATGGAGCACTTCGTACGGGGCGATGACGTCCAGCGGATCGAAGCCATCGAAGAGGACGATCTGAGCATGCATGAAATGTCCATCTAATTAGGGGAATGACCGGTTATTGACTCCGGTCGGCCCCAACTTACGAGAGCGCCGGAGCGGCCCCCAGTAGCTTGATCGACAAAATCCAACGGGAACTCGCCACCCCGGCACCCGGCCTGCGGCGGTCCGGCGTCACCCGGCGTCCTGGCGCGGGTCGATCCACGCCTCCGTGACCTGGCCGCCCTGCATTGCCACGTCCAACCGCCGGCACCATGAGCGCGTCGGCGCCCATCCCTCGGCCGGCCTGAAGTTCAGCCGCAACCGGTGCGCCGAGCGGGGAACCGGCCCGCCCAGATGGCGAGCTCCGTGCGCGGCCGTCTCGCCCTCCGGATCGAAGGCGCCGCTGTTGTCGTCACGGTAGGAGGTGCCGAGGTCGTCCTCGGCATGCCATCATCTCCTGCGGCTACCTCTCCGAGGTCGTGCTCGACTGGCTGAGCACGGCGAGCCGTCCGCCGGGTTCACCTCGATGCTGCCGGACGCCGGCGACCATGAGCGAAGCACGTTCCCCCACCTCGCCCGCCGGCGCCGCCTGGCGGGTTACGAGTTGCCGCAAGGGGTGTACTGGCGAGCCATCGACACGGCCAAGGATCTGGACGAGGCCGCCAAGGAACTCGCCGCCTTCCGCATGCGGCAAGGGGAGGACGGGCGCCCGAGCCGGGAAACACGGCCATTATTCATTTCCCGGCGGGGCCGATTATCGGTTTTCCCGCCGTAATCCGGCGAGTCATGGCGGTGCGCCGGACGGACGGCCATAACTCAAAAGAGTGCGTGGCGCGTTACTTCATTTTCGCCGCGAGGTCGGGGATTGTGGACGGGACGCTTATCTCTGCAGGGAGGATGACGTTGTCGACATCCGTGGGCCAGGAACCCACTCCCCCGAACGTGCCGTTCCTCGACGTCCTGGATCCGGCTTTCGATTTCGGCGCCCCCGAGGTCTTCGCGGCCCAGGCGGAAAGCTGGTACGCGACCAGCCCCATCGGCCTGCTCGTGCTGCGATACGAGCAGGCCAGTGACCTCTTACGCGACCGAAGGCTGGACCACAACGGCAAGCGGTACCTGGAGACGAACGGGATCTTCGACGGTCCGATCTACGAGTGGTTCGTCCCGATGATCGTCAACCACGACGGAGAGGACCACCGCCGCCTGCGCCGCCTCACAAGCAAGGCGTTCACGGCGCGCACGGTGGAGAATCTGCGGCCGTTCATCCGGGCGCAGGTCGAGCAGCTGACCGAGGGATTGTCCTCGGCCGAGACGTGCGAGTTCGTCGAGGACTTCGGCTCCCGGCTGCCGCTGGCGGTCATGTGCCGGTTGCTCGGCGTGCCGCCCGAGGACTACGACGTCTTCGGCACCTGGACCAGGGACATCGGCCTGGTCTTCAGCCTCGCGGCCGGGAGCGACGTCGTCGCCAGGGTGGAAGCCGCGGTACGCGGTCTCAACGACTACGCCGACTTCCTCATCGAGGAGAAGTCGGCCAGGCCCACCGACGACCTCACCTCCGCCCTGGTCGCCGCCCATCAGGCCGACGACGGCCGCGTCAGCAGGGACGAGCTGCGCAACCTCCTGGTCACGCTCGTGTTCGGCGCGCAGGACAACACCCGGTACCAGCTCGCGAACGCCGTGGTCGCCTTCGCCGAGCACCCCGACCAGTGGACCCTGCTGGGGCAGCGGCCGGAGCTGGCGGCCCAGGCCGTCGAAGAGGTGATGCGCTGGCTTCCCTCGGCGGGCACCATCTACCGGTTCGCCGCGGAGGACTTCGACTACGAGGGACTGCACATCGCGCGCGAGACGTTCCTGACGATGTGCGTGAGCATCGCCCAGCGTGACCCGCGTGCCCACAAGAACGCCGATCGGTTCGACATCACGGCCGTCAGGGACAATCCCCCGCTGCAGTTCGGCGCGGGCCCGCACCACTGCCTGGGCGCGGCTCTGGCACGCGTCGAGATAGGGGAGGCACTCCCCGTCCTCGCCGCACGGCTGGGCCCGCCCTCCGTCGCGGGGCCGATCGCCTGGCAGGGCCCCCTCGGGATCCAGGGCCCGGATGTGCTGCCGCTGCGCTTCGGCTGAACAGGACTCGCGCTCCGCCCTCCTCCCGGGGAGGGCGGACGGGAACTTGTCCGGGGCACTCACCGCCGGGAAACGCCGTGGTAGTGCGGCAGATCGAGCGGCGGCACCGGGAAGCCACCTGCCGTCGGCTCTTCGGACAGTTCCTCGAACTCGGCCTCGACCTGGGCCTTCTGGGCCTCCTTGCGCCGCTGGTTGACG
>NZ_JBIEIS010000094.1:0-17237 GCF_043496855.1 Nonomuraea sp. JJY05 | reverse complement strand
GGCGGGGGGCATGGCGGGGGCGCGGCTCTCCGAAGGGTCCGGGCCGGCCCCCGCCGCCGCCCTCCCCAGGGCGGCGCCCGCGCCGTCGGCCGGTCTCACCGGGCTGAGCGCGACGGCGGCGCGGGTGCTGCCCAGCGTGGTCTCGGTGGAGACGGGCAGCGGGGGCGGTTCCGGGTTCGTGGTGGACGGCCGCGGCCACATCGTCACCAACGCGCACGTGATCAGGGGCAGCGACCGGGCGACCGTCGTGCTGAACGACGGCCGCCGGATCAACGCCCGCGTGATCGGCGAGGACGACGACGAGGACCTGGCCGTGCTGGAGGTGGACTACCCTCGCGAGCTCACGCCCGCCACCCTCGGCAGGTCCGGCGACCTGGCCGTCGGCGACCAGGTGCTCGCGATCGGCTCCCCGCTGGGCCTGTCGGGCACGGTCACCGCGGGCATCGTGAGCGCTCTGGACCGGGAGGTGCGGTTGGGCTCGGCACGGCGTACGGCCGTGCAGACGGACGCGTCCATCAACCCCGGCAACTCGGGCGGCCCGCTGGTCAACGCCCGGGGCGAGGTCGTGGGGGTGAACACGGCGATCGCGTCGGGGCGGGGCGGCGGCAACATCGGCATCGGGTTCGCCATCCCCATCGACCGGGCGGCGCCGATCGCGGAACGAATCATCCGAAACTAGGGTGCGGGGCATGCGACTGCTTGTGGTGGAAGACGAGGAGGACCTGGTCGACGCGTTGCGCGTCGGCCTCGTCCGTGCGGGATACGCGGTGGACGTCGCCTACGACGCGCCTTCCGCGCATGAGAAGTTGCAGGTCAACTCGTACGATCTGGTCCTGCTCGACCTCAACCTGCCCGGCGGGGACGGCTTCCAGCTGTGCCGCAGCGTGCGCGCGGCTGGACAGGGCATGCGGATCATCATGGTGACCGCCCGCGACCGGCTGGACGACCGGGTGCGCGGGCTCGACGAGGGGGCCGACGACTACCTGGTCAAGCCGTTCGCCTTCCCCGAGCTGCTGGCGCGGGTGCGGGCGCTGCTGCGCAGGGACTCCGGCGCCGGCACGTCGGTGCTGGAGGTGGGCGGGCTGCGGATCGACACCGCCAGGCTGGAGGTGTCGCTGCACGGCAGGTCGCTGGCGCTCACCCCCAAGGAGTACGGGGTGCTGCACTACCTCATGCGCCGCCCCGGACACGTGGTCTCCTCCGAGGAACTGCTGGAGCACGTCTGGGACGAGCACGCCGACCCGTTCACCAGCACCGTGCGCGTCACGGTCGGCAACCTGCGCCGCAAGCTGCAGGAGGAGGGCCTGATCGAGACCGTGATCAGCAGGGGCTACCGGCTCAGGGAACCGGCGTGATCCACACCATCCGCTTCCGGCTCACGGTCCTCTACTCGGGCCTGCTCTTCGTGCTGGCCGCGCTCGTGCTGGGCGGCATCTACTTCGCCGTGTCCGAGACCACCGACCAGCGCCCGATCGCGACGGACTTCGCCAAGACCTACCGCGGCACCACCTACCTCGGCAAGCGCGAGGTGGTCTTCCTCGAGGAGGTCGAGAACGCGGTCAACGTCAGGACGATGGCCACGCTGCGCGACTACTCGCTGATCACGCTGGCCGGCCTCTACGTCGCCAGCCTGGGCATCGGCTGGGTGCTGGCGGGCCGGGTGCTGCGGCCGGTCAGGTCGATCACGCGTACGACGGAGGAGATCCAGGCCACCGACCTCAAGCGGCGCATCAAGCTGAACGGGCCGCGCGACGAGCTCAAGGACCTGGCCGACACCATCGACACCATGCTGGACCGGCTGGAGGAGGCGTTCAGGGCGCAGCGCCAGCTCATCGACGACGCCTCCCACGAGCTGCGCAGCCCGCTGACGATCATCCGGGCGAACGTGGACGCCGTGCTCGCCGTCCCCGAGGCCAGCGACGAGGAGCGGGCCAGGGCCGTGGCCATCGTGGACCGCGCGACGACCCGCATGACCAGGCTCGTCGAGGACCTGCTGGCCAGCGCCAGGAGGCAGGGCGGCGCGTTCGCCGACGCCGACCTCGACCTGGCCAGGGTGGTGGGCGAGGCGTGCGAGGAGTACGCGACCCCGGCCGCCGCCCGCGACCTGACGATCACCCGGGAGCTGGGGTCGGGCCTGGAGGCGACCGGCGACGCCGACGCGCTGCGCCGCGCCGTGGCCAACCTGCTCTCCAACGCCGTGCGCCTCTCACCGCCCGCCGGGACGATCCGGGTCGCGGCCGGCAGGTCGGAGGGCTGGCTGTGGGTGGCGGTCCGCGACGACGGCCCCGGGATCGAGGCGGCCGACCAGGCGCGGGTGTTCGACCGGTTCTGGCGCGGCGAGTCCAGCCGCCGCGACCGCCACACGGGCCTCGGCCTGGCCATCGTCCGCCAGATCGTGGAGTCGCACGGAGGGCGGGTGGCGGTGTTCTCGCGGCTGGGGGAGGGGGCCACGTTCGTGCTCTGGCTGCCGCCGAGGGACGGCGTGCCCGGCGCGCCGCCCGATCACAACCCTCTCTAGCCGGCTCGCCTGCGGCAGACCGCCCGGGCGATCAGGAACGCCGCCACCGGCACCACGAACACGGCCACCCGCAGCCCGATCACGATCATCGTGTAGGTGTCGTGCGGCACCGTGAGCAGCGCGTGCGGGGCCGCGGGCGGTTGCGGGAACCCTGGCGCGGAGTGCATCGGCGGCGTCGCCTCCGAGACCCATGTGCCCGCCCACAAGACGGTGAAGAACGCGATGACCGCGATGCCCAGCGCCGTGCGCACCGGCGCCTGTGAGGGCCGGTCGAGCAGGTGGTGGTTGTCCCCGTCGCCGGTGAAGCGCCGCTCGAGGAACGGGTAGAGCAGCAGGATCCCGAAGAAGACCGTCAGGATCAGCGGCGGGATCCAGAGCCCGGGCTGCAGGACGTACCCGCCGACTGCGATCTCCCACGGCGGGACGAGCCGCTGCGCGCCGTCCAGCACCCCGGAGTACCAGAACGGCTGCGCCGACGGGACGTGGCCGCCCGCGCTGTACGCGCCGTGCTCCCACACCGGGTTGACCCGGACGAACGTGGCCAGCGCCGCGATGGCCCCCATCGTGAACAGCGCCGTCGCACCGTTCTTGACCGCGAAGTAGGGAAAGAACGGCCCGCCGGTGACCCGGCCTTGCGCGTCTGCCGTGGCCTTGCGCTCGTGTTCATGGTCGCGACCGCTTCGCTCGTCGTCGGCTCGTTCCTCGCTCTCTCGTCGCGAGCTCCTTCGCTCGGTGTGCTTCTGCCGCCAGGTCAGGACCAGCGCGTGCAGCGGGACCACCGCCATCAGGATCCCCGGCACCAGCAGCACGTGGGTGACGAAGATGCGCGGAAGGACCTGCCCGGGGAACCCGCCGTCGAAGGCGAACGCCGACAGGTACGTGCCCACCAGCGGGATCGACAGCAGCAGCCCCTGCGCCTGCCGCAGCCCGGCCATCGCGAGCTGGTCGCCGGGCAGCGAGACGCCCAGGAACGACTCGAACAGGACCAGCCCGAACAGCACCACCCCGAGCATCCACGTCAGCTCGCGCGGCCGCCGGAAGGCGCCGGTGAAGAAGACGCGGCACAGGTGGGCCACGATCGCCAGCACGAACACCGTCGCCGACCAGTGGTGGAGCTGCCGCATCAGCAGCCCGCCCCGCACGTCCAGGCTGATCTCCGCCGCGGAGGCGAAGGCCACGTCGGGATTGGGCTTGTAGAACAGCGTGAGGAACGTGCCGGTCAGCACCAGCAGCGCGAACGAGTAGAGAGCCAGCTCGCCCAGCAGGAACGACCAGTGGCTCGGGAACAGCTTGCGCAGCTGGGGGCGGAGCCAGCGGGCGAAGGGCAGGCGATCATCGAGGTAGATCGCCGAGTCGACGGCCGCTTTTGCGGATCCGGCGACGATACGGGCGCGCCGCTTGGGCTTGGTAGGAGTGGCCATGAGGGCCTCCTGGTGGGGGTGTGATCCGATTCTGCACCCATACGGCACCTTTCTCAAGAATTGGTTTAAACCAATTGGTCTAATCCAATTTCTCGCCTCTAGAACTATAATTGGATTAGACCTTTGGTGGGGCTTTGACCAGCACAAACGATGACTTATCCGAGGAGTGCAGTTTCGTCATCAATTTCGCCGGTAGAGTCCGGGCAGAGGCGTTGATTGGAGCGTGTGGTGGCCAAGTACGTTTACGACTTCACCGAGGGCAACAGGAATCTCAAGGATCTTCTTGGCGGCAAGGGAGCGAACCTTGCCGAAATGACCAACCTCGGGCTCCCCGTTCCCCCTGGATTCACGATCACCACCGACGCCTGCCGTCACTACCTGGCGGCGGGCGTCGTACCGGACGGCCTCGAGCAGGAGGTCGCCGAGCACCTGGACGCGCTCGAGAGGCAGATGGGCAGGCGGCTCGGGCAGGCCGACGACCCGCTGCTGGTGAGCGTGCGCTCCGGGGCGAAGTTCTCCATGCCGGGCATGATGGAGACCGTTCTCAACATCGGGCTCAACGACGAGTCGGTGCACGGCCTGGCCAAGCAGGCCGGCGGCAACGACCGCTTCGCGTGGGACTCCTACCGCCGGCTCATCCAGATGTTCGGCAAGACGGTGCTCGGGATCGACGGCGACCTGTTCGAGCACGCGCTCGACGCGCTGAAGGGCAAGCGCCAGGACACCGACCTCGACGCGGGCGAGCTGCAGGGGCTCGTGGAGACGTTCAAGGGCATCGTCCACGAGCAGACCGGCAAGGACTTCCCCACCGACCCGCGCGAGCAGATGCGCCTGGCCGTCATGGCGGTCTTCGACTCCTGGAACGCTCCCCGGGCCATCCTCTACCGCCGCCAGGAGCGTATCCCCGCCGACCTCGGCACCGCCGTGAACATCGTGGCCATGGTCTTCGGCAACGTCGGCAACGACTCCGGCACCGGCGTCGCCTTCACCCGCGACCCGGGCACCGGCAGGCAGGGCATCTACGGCGACTACCTGCAGAACGCCCAGGGCGAGGACGTGGTGGCCGGCATCCGCAACACGATCCCGCTGGAGGAGCTCGAGCGCATCGACAAGCGCTCGTACGACGAGCTGCTCGGGATCATGGAGACCCTCGAGAACCACTACCGGGACCTGTGCGACATCGAGTTCACGATCGAGCGCGGCAAGCTGTGGATGCTGCAGACGCGGGTCGGCAAGCGCACGGCGGCGGCCGCGTTCTGCATCGCCACCCAGCTCGTGGACCAGGGCCTGATCACGATCGACGAGGCCGTCACCCGCGTCACCGGCGACCAGCTGGCGCAGCTCATGTTCCCCCGCTTCGACGGCGGCGCGGACAAGAAGAGGATCGCCAAGGGCATGAACGCCTCGCCCGGCGCGGCCGTGGGCAAGGCCGTCTTCACCTCCGCGCGGGCCGTGGAGCTGTCGGAGCAGGGCGAGGACGTCATCCTCGTCCGCCGCGAGACCAACCCCGACGACCTGGCCGGCATGATCGCCGCCAAGGGCATCCTGACCAGCCGGGGCGGCAAGACCTCGCACGCCGCCGTGGTGGCCAGGGGCATGGGGAAGACGTGCGTGTGCGGGGCCGAGGAGCTGGAGGTCTCGACGAGCGAAGGTCGCTTCACCGCGCCCGGCGGGGTGGTGGTGTCGGAGGGCGACGTCATCTCGATCGACGGGACGTCCGGGGAGATCTACCTGGGCGAGGTGCCGGTCGTGGACTCGGCCGTGGTCGAGTACTTCGAGGGCGCCGAGCCGGAGGACGAGCTGGTCAAGGCCGTGGACCGGATCATGAGCCACGCGGACTCGGTCCGGCGGCTGGGCGTCCGGGCGAACGCGGACACCCCGGAGGACGCGGCGCGGGCCCGCCGGTTCGGGGGGCAGGGGATCGGGCTGTGCCGGACGGAGCACATGTTCCTGGGCGAGCGCAGGCAGCTCGTGGAGGATCTGGTGCTGGCGTCGACGGACGAGGACCGCCAGGCGGCCCTGGACGCGCTGGAGCCGCTCCAGAAGGCCGACTTCACCGAGATATTTCGGGCCATGGACGGAAATCCCGTGACAATTCGGTTGATCGACCCGCCGCTCCACGAGTTCCTTCCCGACATCGTGGACTTGTCGGTCAAGGTCGCCACCGACGAGGCCACCGACAAGGACCGCAAGCTCCTGGCGGCGGTGAAGCGCCTCCACGAGCAGAACCCGATGCTCGGCCTCCGCGGCGTCCGCCTCGGGCTGGTGATCCCGGGCCTGTTCGCCATGCAGGTCAGGGCCATCGCCCAGGCGGCCAAGGACGTGCCGGGCGCGCGGCCGGAGATCATGATCCCGCTGGTGGCGGCCGTACAGGAGCTGGAGTCGGTACGCGAGGAGGCGGCGAAGATCCTCGCGCAGACCGGCGTGGAGGCCCTGATCGGCACCATGATCGAGGTCCCCAGGGCGGCCCTGACCGCGGCCCAGATCGCGGAGGCGGCGGAGTTCTTCTCCTTCGGCACCAACGACCTGACCCAGATGGCCTGGGGCTTCTCGCGCGACGACGTGGAATCGGCGTTCTTCTCGCGCTACCTCGACCTGGGCATCTTCGGCGTCTCCCCGTTCGAGACGCTGGACCGGGAGGGCGTCGGACGCCTGATCAAGATCGCGGTCGAGGAGGGCCGCTCGACCCGCCCCGACCTCCACCTCGGCATCTGCGGCGAACACGGCGGCGACCCCGACTCCGTCCACTTCTGCCACGACGTGGGCCTCGACTACGTCTCCTGCTCCCCCTTCCGCATCCCGGTAGCCCGCCTGGAAGCAGGCCGCGCCGCCCTGACCGACTCCGACTCCGACACCCGCTAACCCGGGGGCCCGCCCGTGCTGCCGGGGCTCGCGGCTTCGCCCCGAGCCCCGGGCGAGGTGGCCTACCGGCCCCCTCGCGCTCCCCCGGCCGCGGACCACGTTCCACAGGAGTGTCGTAGGCCATGCAGCCAATGTTCAAGGCACCGTGGTGGGGGGGTCGCGGCCTCGGCTGATGGGCGCCCTGCCGACAGCGGATTCACCTGGTGATCGCCACTGCCCGGACACGGCTTGCGGGCAGCACGGCCGCCAGCACCGCGAGCACCGAACAGAGGGCGATCACCCCGACGACCGGTTGCCAGGGCACGTCGATCGCCACGGGGCCGGTCAGCTGCAGCAGCGCGGCGTACAGTCCGAGCAGCCCGAGCGCGGTGGCGAGGGCGGCGAGGAGCACGCCGACCGCCACGACCAGCAGTGCCTCGGCCACGACGTATCGCAGGACCTGCGCCTTGGTGGCGCCGAGCAGGCGCAGCGCTCCGTGCTCGCCCGCCCGGTCCGGGGCCGCCATGAGCAGGGTGTTGACCTGCGCGATCACGGTGTAGCTCAGCATGATGCCGAGCACGGCCAGCAGGCCGAGACGGCTGGCGGAGGCGGCGCGGCCGGTGACGGTGCCGGCCCAGGCGGCCTTGGTCATGGAACGGGCGTTGTGCCCCTCGACGGTCCGCTCCAGCGCCTTCTCGGCCTTGGCGGCGGAGGCGCCGGGGCGCAGCCTCACGTAGGCGAGCGAGGGCAGGGCGGACAGAGCGTGCGCCGGGGTGACGTACGCGTCCGCCGTGGAGTCTGCGCCGAGCAGCGCGACGACCGTCAGGGACAGCTGGCTGCCGTCGGCCCGCCACAGCCGTACCCGCTGGCCCAGGCTCATCTCCCAGGTGGGAGAGACCGCGATCGTGTCGTCGCGCAGCTCCGCGAGCGATCCGGCGGTCACGGGCACGGACAGCGCGGTCGTGAGCGTGGCCGGGTTCACGGCCTCGGCGGGCCGCTGGATGAGCTGGGTCCCCTCGCCTTCGAGCGTGTAGAGGCTGGTCCGGGTCACGGTGGTGACGTCGGCGCCGGGGACGGCGCGCAGGCGTTCGGTGAGTTGCCGGTCAAGCCCGGCCGTGCCGGACGGCAGCACCAGGTAGTCGGCGCGTACGGGGTCGATCCGCATCGCGGCCTTGGTGGCGTCGGTCATCGCCGCGGCGCCGAGCAGGGTGGCGGCCAGCGCGACGGTCATCAGGACGGGTGCGGCCGTGGCGGCGGTACGCCTCGTCGAGGCGACGGCGCCGGCGGGGACCACGAGAGCGCCCGCGCCGCGCAGCCGTCCGAGCGGGGTGGCGAGCAGGTTCGCGACCGGGCGGACGAAGACTGGGGCGAGCAGTCCGGCGGCGGCGATGAGCAGCATGACGATGGGCATGAAGGTCTTGTTGTTGGTCGCGCCCGACGGGTCGCTGACGGCGTTGACGGCCATGCTGATGACGGCGGTGGCGAGCAGGCCGCCGCCGGCGATCCAGCGTCCGGGCGTCATGGCCCGCGCTTCCACCGCCGCCTGGCGCAGCGCCTCCGCAGGCCGCACCCGGCCCGCCCGCCAGGCGGCCACGACCACGCCGAGCACGGCGACCAGCACTCCCGTGCCGAAGGCCACGTACGAAGGCACCGCGGAAGTGGAGGGCACCAGCCAGGCGGGCGCCATGCCGAGCGAGCTCAACAGGTCCAGGATCGGCCGGGTGGCGAGGGGGCCGGTCAGCGCGCCGAGCGCGGAGGCGGCGATCGCGACCAGGAGCGCCTCGCCGTGCACCATGCGCCTGACCTGACCGGTGGTCGCGCCGACGGTGCGGAGCAGGGCGAACTCGCGCTGCCGCTGCCCGACCGCGAAGGCGAAGGTGGAGGAGACCACGAACACGGCGATGAACCCGGCGAAACCCGCGGCGATGCCGGCGATCGTGTTGGCGTTGTTGCGGGCCTGCTCGTCGCTCTTGCGGGAGGGGTCGAGCAGCGCCCGCTCCTGGCCGGTCAGCACCTTGACCTCGGTCGAGATCGCGGGCATCCCACCCTTCCGCGATGCCGCCCCGGACGCGATGGCCTGACCCGGGGTGGCCTGGCCCGGGGTGGGCTGATCTGGAGTGGCCTGGCCCGGGGTGGCCTGGGTGCGGGTGGGCTGGGCCGTGGGCGACTGGCTCAGGGCGGCGCGGACCTCGGCGGCGGGGCGCCACACGGCCAGCGCGTCGATCCGCGGTGACAGCAGGGCAGCCCGCCCATCGGTGAAGAACACGGTCGGCTGCGGCCCCGCCGAGGCGATCCCCACCACCCGGTACGGCCGGGTCCCCGCCGCCGTCACCACCTGCACCCGCCGGCCCACCTGGGCACCGGCGGTGACGACGATCTCGTCGTCCGCGGCGGGCGCCCGCCCCGACGACAGCCGCTGCGGCGCCGTACGGGCGGCTGGCCAGGGACGGCCCACGGCGGGTGGCCCACCGGCGAGCTGCGCCGCGAAGATCCGATCCACTACGGACCCGGGGACGCGCCCGGCCAGCTCGGGATCCAGCCCGCGCGGCTCGGCCAGCGGCGCGCCGCTCTCGCCGAACGGGCTCCGCACGGTGAGCCGCTCGTCGGGCACGACCACGACGGGTGCGGCGGCGTACCGCTGCGGCGCCCGGTCGGGCGAGGAGATGCCGGAGGCCAGCACCTGGCCGAGCGCGGCCATGAGGGCCGCGCCGAACGCCAGGGCGACGAACGTGCCGGCGAAGGACGACCACCGGACGCGCAGCGTGGACCAGGCGATCCTCAGCACGACGCCTCCAGCTGCAGCATCCGGGTCGCGACCTGCTCGGCGCTCGGGTCATGGAGCTCCCCGTAGACCCGGCCGTCGGCCAGGAACACCACGCGGTCGGCGTGGGCGGCGGCCACCGGGTCGTGGGTGACCATGATGATGGTCTGTGCCTGCCGGTCGACGAGTTCGCGCAGCAGCCGGAGCACCTCGCGGCTGGTGTTGGCGTCCAGGGCGCCGGTGGGCTCGTCGGCGAACAGCACCGCCGGCCGGGTGACCAGGGCGCGGGCGATGGCGACGCGCTGCTGCTGGCCACCGGACATCTCGGCGGGCCGGTGGTCGACGCGCCCGGCCAGGCCCACCGCGCTCAGGCTCTGGCGCACCTGCTGCGAGTCGGGGCGGCGGCCGGCCAGGCGCAGCGGGAGGGCGACGTTCTGGGCGGCGGTGAGCGACGGCAGCAGGTTGAAGGACTGGAAGACGAACCCGATCCGGTCACGCCGCAGCAGCGTCAGCTTCTTGTCGCTGAGCGTCGCCAGGTCCCGGCCGTCCACCGTCACCCGCCCCGAGCTCGGCCGGTCGAGCCCCGCGGCGCACTGCAGCAACGTCGACTTGCCCGACCCCGACGGTCCCATCACGGCGGTGAACGTGCCGGCGGCGAAGCCGATCGACACGTCGTCGAGCGCCGTGACGCCGTGTGCGTAGTGTTTGGTGACCGAGCTGAGGTCGACCGCTTGCGTGGAATTCATGACGGCGACGCTATGAAGGCCAAGACCTGGGCGGTACCGGATGAATGACTAGGATTCGTCCCATGCTTCGGGGGCGGGAGTCTGAACAGCAGGCCATTGACGTGCTGCTCGACCAGGCTCGCGCCGGGCGCTCCGGCGTGCTGGTGCTCGGGGGCGAGCCGGGGATCGGCAAGACCGCCCTCCTGACCTACGCCGGGGAACGCGCCCAGGACATGCGGGTGCTGCGCGGCCTGGGCGTCGAGACCGAGGCCGACATCCCGTATGCCTCGCTCCACCTGCTCCTGCGCGGCGCGCTCGACCGGCTTGAGTCGCTGCCAGAGCCGCAGGCGGCGGCGCTGGCGGGCGCCCTGGGCCTGGCGCCCGCGCGGGCCGACGACCGGTTCCACGTCGGCGTGGCCGTGCTGTCGCTGTTGGCGGAGCTGGCCGAGGACCGGCCGCTGCTGTGCCTGGTCGACGACGCGCACTGGCTGGATCAGGCTTCGGCGGGCGTGTTGCGCTTCGCCGCGCACCGGCTGCACGCGGAGGGCGTCGTGATGCTGTTCGGCGCGCGCGACGGCTTCGACCCCGGGAGCCTGCCCGGACGGCGGCTCAGCGGCCTTGACGACCGCAGCGCCGCGCAGGTGCTGGCCGATGCCGCGCCCGGCCTCACCGGCTCGACCCGCCTGAAGATCCTCAAGGAGAGCGCGGGAAACCCGCTCGCCCTGCTCGAACTGCCGAGCACCGCCGACCTGCCGTTCTACGACCACAGCCCGCTGCCGCTGCCGGAACGCCTGCGGCTGGCCTACGCCGCCCGCGTCGGCCGCCTGCCCCAGGCCGCCCGCACCGCGCTCCTGGTCACCGCGCTGGCGGACGACGGCGACCTGAACATGATCACGAAAGCCTGTGCCGCGCTCGGCATCGAACCCGCCGCCCTGGGCGCGGCCGAACGCGCCGAGCTGGTCACGATCGCCGGCCGGCAGGTGCGCTTCGCCCATCCGCTCATGCGCGCGGCGGTCTTCCAGCTCAGCACGTACGACCTGCGCCTGGCGGTGCACCGGGCCCTGGCCGATCTGCTGGCCGATCGGCCCGACCGGCGGGCCTGGCATCTGGCCGCCGCCGCGACGGGCCCCGACGAGACCGCCGCGCGAGCGCTGGAGGATATGGCCCGCCGGGCCGGGGACCGCGGCGCGAGCGTCAGCGCCTGCACCGCGTTCGAGCGGGCGGCCGAGCTGAGCCAGGACGAGGAGCTCAAGGGGCGGCGGCTGCTCTCGGCGGCCGTGCACGCCACCGAGGCGGGCCAATCGCAGCGGGCCCAGCGGCTCGTCGAGGCCGCCACCGCGCTCGTGCCCGCCACGTCGGCCCGCACCACGCTCCCCAAGCTGCGGGCCAGGATCGCCCTCGACCAGGGCGCCCCGCACCTGGCCCACGACCTGCTGCTCAAGGGCGCCGCGGACGTGGCCGGCGACGACCGCGCCGCCGCGGGCCTGATGCTGGTCGAGGCGGCCCGCAACGCCAACCGGTTCGGCGACGCCGGCCGGCTCGTCGAGGCCGCCGACCGGCTGCGCGCGCTGGACCTGCGCCCGGAGGACGACCTCGACCTCGCCGGACAGGCCGCCCTGGGAACGGCGCTGCTGCTGACCGAAGGCCCCGCCGCCGCTCTGCCGATCATGCGCGAGCTGGTGTCCAAGGGCAGCCGGATCACCCCGGAAATGAACTCACGCCGGATCAACGCCTCCTATTTCGCCCTCCAGACCGGTGACTTCCAGGCCGCGTGGGAGATCGCCCGCGCCGCCGCCGACGAATGCCGCGCCAACGGCGAAATCGGTAAGCTGGCCGTTCTCCACATCACGCTCGCCACCAGCGAGATCTTCCTCGGCAGGTTCACGGACGCGACGGCCACCGCGAGCGAGGGCCTGCACCTGACCGCCGAGACCGGCCGGCCGAGCCGGGCCGGTTGCATGCGGGGCATGCTCGCCTGGATCGCCGCCGCCCGGGGCGACGCGGACCGGTGCGCCGAGCTGTCCGCCGCCGCGCACGAGCACCACGGCGCCAACGGCATCGTCAACGCTCTGGCCTGGGCCCAGTGGGCGCAGGCCCTGCTCGATATGGGCCGGGGCCGCCACGCCGAGGCTCTGGACCGGCTGGAGACGGCCATGGCCGGTCCGGCACGCCACCAGTTCCAGACCGTTCACTTCGCCCCCGACCAGATCGAGGCCGCGGCCCGGCTCGGCCTGACCGCCGACCGGCCGCTGCGCCGCTACGAGGCCTGGGCGGAGGCGTCCGGCCAGACCTGGGCGCAGGCCGTACTGCACCGTTGCCGGGCCCTGCTCGAACCCGACGGGGAACGCGCGCACGACCATTTCCGCACCGCCGTACGGCTGCACGCCGGCGGCGGCCACCCCTGGGAGTCGGCGCGCACCGCCCTGGTCTACGGCGAGCGCCTGCGCAGGGACCGGCACAAGAGTGCGGCCCGCGCCCAGCTGCGCGCCGCGCTCGAGACCTTCCAGCGCCTGGGCGCGCGGCCTTGGGCGGAGCGCGCCGCCAACGAACTGCGTGCCGCCGGCGACACCGGTCTCGTCGCCGCCGGGGCCGACGCGCTGTCGGCGCTCTCCCCGCAGGAGCTGCAGATCGTTCGCCTGGCCGCGGCCGGCCGTACCAACAAGGAGATCGGCGCGCAGCTCTTCCTCAGCCCCAAGACCGTCAGCTACCACCTGTACCGGGCCTTTCCCAAGCTCAACGTGACCAGCCGGGCCCAGCTCGCCGGGCTCGACCTGGCGTGAGCGGCCCTGGAGGGGCGAGGTCCTCGCCCTGCTTGAGGGCGGCGACCTCGTCGGACTCGCCGGAGGTCGCGTCCAGGAACCGGGAGAGCTCGTCGGGCAGATCATGATCGACCGGACGACTCCTGGCCGAGGAAGGACATGAGATGCGGGAGCAGGGCGTCCCATGAGACGTTGTGGTTCTGGCCTTCGAGGACCACGTGCCGGCAGTGCGGCAGCACGTCCGAGACGGCCCGTGCGGCGGCCGGAGCCCCCAGTCGCCGGTCATCCGGATGAGCGTCGCGATGATCTGACCCCATTCCTCCCGGAACAGGTCCTCGATCGTCGCCTGGACGGTCAAGGGTGCACGGCCCGCAGCTCGATCGTGCCGTGGCGGGCCACGGGATGCGTACGGGCGGCCTCGACGGCCTCCTCGCGGGAGGCGCACTCGATCAGGCTGAACCCGGCCACGACCTCTTTGGACTCGACGAAGGGGCCGTCGGTCAGGAGCACCTCGCCGTCGCGCACCCGGACCGTCGTGGCGTCCGCCGGAGGCTCCAGTCCACCGCTCAGGATCAGCTTGTCGCCCCTGGCCGCGCCCCAGGCCTTGCAGTCGGCCAGGAACTCGGGGTCGGCCAGCATCTCCTCGTAGGCCTTGCTGTCTCCGCATATCAGCAGCAAGTACTTCACCCGACCGATCCTATTCGAGCGGCTCGGCCGGGAACCGTCAGCGCGTCAGTGCGGTGCCCAGCCGGCGGATCACCTCGGCCTCGGCGGGGTCGGCGTCGTCGCCGGACGGCGCGTGTTCGGTGATGGCCGCCCCGATGATGCCGTCCACCTGGGAGACGAGGTCGATCAGCCGCTGCGGACGCACGCCGTTCGGCTCCGGGTAGCAGGTCGAGCCGAAGGCGGTGGGTTCCAGGACGTCGAGGTCGACGTGTACGTACACGGGGCCGCGCAGATCGTCGAGCGCGCGCTCCAGGTCGTCGACGCCGTACCTGCGCAGGCCGGTCTTTGCGAGGTACTCGTGCTCGGACACGTCGCCCGCCCGCTCTCCGGCGATGATCACCTGGTGCGGCCGCAGCGGCCGTTCCGGCGTGAGGCCGGCCGGGCCGTCCCCGAGCAGCGCGCGCACCACCATCCCGTGGAAGGCGCCCGACGGCAGGGTCTGCGGGCTGTAGACGTCCGGGTGCGCATCGATCCACAGCACTGTCAGAGCGTCCCCGTAGCGGGCGTGGGCGGCGGCGATCGGCGGAATGTCGACCGCGCAGTCGCCGCCGACGGTGACCACCCGGTCGTCGACGCCGGCCAGCGCCTCGCGCGTCCGCCGCTGGTTCTCCACGAGCACGTCGTACGCGCGAACGCCGGCGGCCCTGTCCCCGCCGGTCTCCAGCACCGGCACGGTCACCACCGCGTCGGCCGGAACGAGCGCGGCGGCGCGATGGGCGCCGGCCGTCAGCCGCGGCGCGCTGCCGGACGCCGAGCCTTGCCATTGCGGTACACAGAGGACAGTCGTCATGCGGCGACGATAAGGGGCGTCAGGATCGAAGCGCTAGATCATTCATGGGAAGGGTCGGTCTCCAGGAGGTCCAGGTCCGGGGGGACGAGGGTGGTCGACTCCACCAGGCCTCTGAGGAGGTTGTGCAGGAGGTTGTTGTCGTACGGGCGGCCCTCCGACCGGTCGTGGCGCAGCGGGTACGGGAAGCCGGCGGAGTGGAGGCGGTGCCGGACGGCCTCGATCCGGTCCTCGATGATGCCCGCCCGCCACTTCTCCCCGGGCCGCAGGTAGGCCAGCCGGGCCTCGGCCTGGTTGTACGTCAACGGGCGCGGCGCCTCCTCGTACAGCAGATAGCGCTCGCCGAGCACCACCAGGAGCAGCCGTTCCGTCTCGCTGAGACCCCAGATCTTCGGCGGGTTGGTGGCGGCCGCGTGGAGGTCGGTCTGGGTGTCGCCGCAGGAGCCCGTGACGTAGAGCTCCACGAGGTGCTGGCGGTAGCCGGAGCCCCTGATGAACAGGGGGGTGTAGCCCGCCGCCAGCGGGACGGGGTCGGTGGAGCTGTGCATCAGCTGGCCGCGCGGCAGGCGGACGAGCTGCCGGCCCAGGTTGCGGAGCCACCACCGGCTGTCCTCGTACGTCACCTCGGCGTGCAGGCGGCTCACCGACTGGTCGTCCGCGCCCACCCGCAGATCGACGTTCGGGCGCTGGTCCCGCCCGAACCGGACGTGGCGGCCCGGACGCGGCGCGACCATGATGCCGCCCATGACGGTGCGGGCGTGCAGGGTGCCCGGGACGGCCGGGTCCACGCCGTGGGCGAGGCTGTGGGGAGCGCTCATCTGTTCGCCTCCTTGGCGCTTGTGGGACGCAGCCGTATGGTGCCCCAACCTCTCCGGGACCCTCCCCGGTTCCCCCGCTACGCGATGGTTCCGAAGTTACTGGGTGATCGGGGAGATACGCAGCGCTTTTTGACGACATTCCTTCACTCGGCGCGAGCCCCGCGTGTCAGCGCGCCCACTTCCCGGAAAGCTCTTGCCGCATCCGGATCGTAGTCGTACCGTCACGGATAGCGTTTCCCGAGAATGGAGGTGGAGCTGTGAGGAGGCACGAATGCGGGCATCCTTTCGCGACCGGGGAGGTGTGATGTTCACGCACATCGCGTGGCGGCTCGACGCGATGATCGCGGCGATCACCGACCACCGCCCGGCCCTCACCCGCCCGATCGAGCAGGCGCTGCGGGCGGTCCCGCGCCACTGGTTCGTGCCCCCGGTGGGCGAGTCGCTCGAACGCGACGGGCACGGCGCGCGGATCGACCGGGACGCCGACCCGCCGGCCTGGTGGGACGCCGTTTACGCCGGGCGTCCCATCGCCGCCGCCGACGGGTGCTCGTGTCCCGCGCCCAGCGCGGTCGCCGACCTGCTGGAGCTGCTCGGGCCGGTGCCGGGCCAGAGGGTGCTGGAGGTGGGCACGCGTACGGGGTGGACCGCCGCCCTGCTGTGCCGGCTGGTCGGGCAGTCGGGGAGCGTGACCTCCGTCGAGTCCGACGCCGCCGTGGCCGAGCAGGCCGCCAAGAACCTGGCCGCCGCCGGCGCCCTCCCGCACCTGGTCGTGGGCGACGGCACGGCGGGCTGGGCCGAACGGGCGCCGTACGACGGGGTGCACGCGACGTACGCGGTGCGCACCGTCCCGTACGCCTGGATCGCGCAGACCAGGCCCGGCGGGGTGGTGGTCACGCCGTACGGCGACGGGCACGCCCTGCGGCTCGTGGTCGGGCCGGACGGCACGGCCGGCGGCCGGTTCGCCCCGCTCACGACCATGACGTGGACGCGGCGCGACACCCCGCCGGGCGCCGTCCTGGCCGAAGACGTCCTCCCCGAGGCGCGTGACGCCCGCCGGACGTGGGCGGCCTGGGGCGAGCCGGGGCGGGAGCGGTTCGGCGTGACGGTCACGTCTGACGGGCAGCGGATCTGGCTGGACAGCCCCGAGCGAGTGATCGGTTGACCGGCTGAAATTCGGTTGACCCCGCGCGGAGTCCGTCAGAAGGATGCGGGGGTGCTGATCGAGTTCAAGCGATACTCCCCGGACGACGTCGAAGCGCTCGTCGGCTTCCTCACCGGGCAGGAATGGCCCTTCCACGCGGGCGTCCAGGACCCGGAGGCCGTGCGCAAGCGCGCCGCGGACGGCCTCTACGACGACGAGGAGTCCAGGACGTTCTGGGTGCTCGCCGACGGGGAGCGCGCGGGCCTGGTCCGGCTGCAGGACCTCGCCGACGACACCCCCCTGTTCGACCTGCGGATAGGGCGGGAATGGCGGGGCCGGGGCCTCGGCACCGCGGCGGTCGCCTGGCTGACCGGATACCTCTTCGCCGAGCTCCCGCATATCACCCGGATCGAGGGCACGACCCGCCAGGACAACCACGCGATGCGAGCGGTCTTCCGCAGGAGCGGATACGCCAAGGAGTCGCACTACCGGGAGTCGTGGCCGGGCCTGGACGGCACGGTCCACGACGCCGTCGGCTACGCGATCATCCGCCGCGACTGGCTCTCCGGCACGGTGACGCCCCCCGACTGGGACGACGAGCCCCGCTGACCCGCGGCGGGGGGGGGGGGGGGGGGGGGGGGGGGGGGGGGGGGGGGGGGGGGGGGGGGGGGGGGGGGGGGGGGGGGGGGGGGGGGGGGGGGGGGGGGGGGGGGGGGGGGGGGGGGGGGGGGGGGGGGGGG
>NZ_JBIEIS010000093.1:0-17371 GCF_043496855.1 Nonomuraea sp. JJY05 | reverse complement strand
CGGCGCCCCGGTCGGCCGCCGGGCCCGCCACCGCCATGCCGAGCTCGGAAACGGCGCCGTCACGGGTCGCCACGGCTGCGAGGTCGGCGGCACCGTCACGGGCCGCCACGGCTACGAGGTCAGCGGCGCCCTCGCGGGCCGCGAGGTCGGCGGCGCCGTCCTCGGCCGAGGCGGCGGCCGCCGGCTCCCCCTCTGCGGCGCGATCGCGGGTCTCGGGACCCGCCGTCGTCGAGGCCGCGACATCCAGAGCCTCCGGCAGCTGCTCGGCCCCCGCGCCCCGCTCGCCACCCTCCAGCGGCACGTCCGCCATCGTCGTCCTCCCTGGTAAATCGACCACCATGCGACATCCCGCACAGTCGTCGATGCGAATGGAACCCCCGTGCAGCTCGACGATCTCCTTCACGATGGCCAGCCCCAGCCCGGCGCCCCCGGAGTCGGCCGCCCGACCGGCGTCGAGCCGGGAGAAGCGCTCGAACACGCGCCCCCTGGCCGCGACCGGGATCCCCGGCCCCTGGTCGGCGACGGCCAGCCGCACCCCGGCCCGCTCCGCCGCGACGGTCACGGTCACCAGCCCGTTCGGAGGGCTGTGCCGTACCGCGTTGTCCAGGAGGTTCGCCAGGACCTGCGCGAGCAGGTCGGGGTCGGCGCGCACCACCAGGTCGGCGGGGACCGACGCCCGGATCACGACGTCCTCGCGGGCCAGCGCCCCCTCGCGCACCGCCTGCTCGACCAGCGGCGCCAGCTCGACGGCCTCGGGCTCGATCAGGCGTACGCCCGAGTCCAGCCGCGACAGGTCCAAGAGCTGGGCCACGAGGCGGCCGAGGCGCTCGGTCTGGGCGAGCGCGGTCCGCATGGTGACGGGGTCGGGCGCGGAGACGCCGTCCACGACGTTCTCCAGGACCGCGCGCAGGCCGGTGATGGGGGTGCGCAGCTCGTGGCTGACGTTCGCGATGAGCTCGCGCCGCTGCCGGTCAACCTCGCCGAGGTCGGCGGCCATCGCGTTGAACGCCCTGGCCAGCTCCCCGACCTCGTCCCGGGACGTGGCGGTGACGCGCAGCCCGTACAGCCCCTTGGCGATCGTCTGGGCGGCGCTGGCCATCTGGCGCAGCGGCTTGGTCATCCCCATGGCCAGCAGCTGCACCATGATCAGCGCCAGGACCACGGCGACCGCGATGCGTACCTCGCGAGACAGGCCCGAGTTGAGCCCGACCTCGTTCACCACGAACGCGGTCCCCACGGCCAGCACGATCACGATGCCGAGCTTGACCTTGATGCGGCCGAGGAAGTCGAGCGGCCTCATCGGCGCACCAGGGCGTAGCCGACGCCGTGCACCGTGCGCACCACGTCGGAGCCCAGCTTGCGGCGCAGCGCCCGCACGTGGCTGTCGACGGTCCTGGTCGCCGCCGCCTCCGAGAAGCCCCACACGTCCGACAGCAGCCGGTCCCGCTCGAACACCTGCCCGGGCCGCTCCGCCAACCGGCGCAGCAGGTCGAACTCCGTCCTGGTGAGCTGCGCCTCCGCGCCCCCGACGAACACCCGGCGGGCCGCGGTGTCGATCTCCACCTCGCCGACCCTGATCACCGTGTCCTCGGCCGCGAGCTGCGCCGCCCGCTCGACCCTGCGCAGCAGCGCGTGGATCCTGGCCACGAGCTCGCGCATGCTGAACGGCTTGGCCAGGTAGTCGTCGGCCCCGACGCCCAGCCCGACCAGCACGTCGGTCTCCTCGCCGAGCGCGGTCAGCATGAGCACGGGCACCGGCCTGGCCGCCTGCATCCGGCGGCACACCTCCAGCCCGTCGAGCCCCGGCAGCAGCCGATCGAGGATCACCAGGTCCGGTTCCGCCTTGCCGTACTGGATCAGGGCGTCCTGCCCGTCGCCGGCCACCCTGACGTCGAAGCCCTCGGCGGCCAGCCGGTTCCGTACGGCCAGCGCGATCGTCTGATCGTCCTCGACCACGAGAATGCGTCGCTGCTCTGCCACGAACGAAAGCCTAGAAGCGCGCTGTGCAGACGACACTCCTAAATTTGTGCACATACAGTGCAGACTTGGCTGGTGAACACAGCCGGATACCTCCGCCGCATCGGCCTGCCCAGCCTCCTCGACGCCCCCACCAGCGCGGAGAACCTGCGGGCGCTCCACGCCGCGCACCTCGAAAAGGTCCCGTACGAGGCGCTGGAGATCTGGCTCGACCGCCCCACCACCGTCGATCCCGTCGAGTCCGCCGAGCGCGTCATCGGGGGGCGCGGCGGATACTGCTACCACCTCAACGGCGCGTTCTCCGAGCTGATCAGGTCGCTGGGGTACGACGTGACCAGGCACGTCGGCGGGGTCCAGAACCGGGGCGCCGAGCCCGGCATCACCGCCAACCACCTGGTGCTCACCGTGCGCGGCCTGCCGTCGGAGGGCAATCCGGGCGGTGGGTGGCTGGTCGACCTCGGGCTCGGGGACGGGTTCCACGAGCCGCTGCCGCTGGTGGAGGGCACATACGAGCAGGGGCCGTTCACCTACGTCCTGCGCCCGTCCGAGGTCGCGCCGGGCGGCTGGCGGCTCGAACACGATCCGAGCGGCTCGTTCGAGGGCATGGACTTCGGCCCGGCTCCGACGGACATGTCGGCGTTCGTCGATATGCACCGGCATTTGACGACGTCACCGACGTCCGGGTTCGTGCGCATCGCCACCGTCCAGCGGCGCGACGCGTACGGCGTGGACAGCCTGCGCGGGCTCACGCTGAAGCGCATCGGCGGCCGGACGCTCTCGGTCACCCTGGACGACGCCCGCGACTACTACGCGGCGCTGGCGGACATCTTCCTGCTCCCGCTCACCGACGTGAGCGGCCCGGAGAAGGAGAAGCTGTGGCGCAGACTGTACGAGGCGCATGAGGCCTGGCTGACCAGTGACGCGACGTGACACCCTTGCGCTATCGTGCACCTCGACATGGGTGAGACCCGGAAGCTGGCCGGTCGCTACCGGCTGCTGAATCCCCTGGCCGCGGGCTCCGTGCGGCTGGCCTTCGACGAGTCGGAGCACCGCGATGTCACGGTCAGGGAGCTGCGGGTTCCGGCCGAGCTGCGCGACGCCGCCCTGGAGGAGGCCCACCGCGCGTCCACGCTGCGGCACGCCTCGATCGTGCGGGTGCTCGACGTGGTGATCGAGGACCAGACGCCGTGGCTGGTCATGGAGTTCGTGTCGGGGGCGTCGCTCGAGCAGACCGTACGCGCCCGCCGCCCGCTCCCGGTCGCGCAGGCGGCCAGGATCGGGGTCTGCGTCCTGTCCGCCCTGACGACGGCGCACGAGGCCGGGATCGTGCACGGGCGCGTGGAGCCCGGCAACGTCCTGCTCACCCCGACGGGCCGGGCGGTGCTCACCGGCTTCGGCTTCCCCAGCCTCAGCATGCTGCCCTCCGCGGACCTGTGGTCCCTGGCCGCCACGCTGCACTTCGCGGTGGAGGGCCGCCCGCCCGGCCAGGTGCCCGCGGAGGGCGCCGACCCGCTCAGGACGCTGATCAGAGCCATGCTCCACCCGGCGGGGCCCCCGACGACGGACGTGATCCGCAAGACCCTGGACCTCCTGGCCGTGAGCCGCCCGCTGGATGTGATCATCGGGCTGTTCGGGCCGCTGCCGATTCCCGTGGTGGCCACGATGGGGCTCGCCCTGATCGAGCAGCTTCAGGCCGTGGAGGAGTTCCACGGCGGGATCCAGCCCGGCAACGTCCTCATTGACGACCGGGGCCGGGCCCATCTGACCCCGCTGCTGAGGTCGGGAACGCTCCCGGCCTACACGGCTCCGGAGGCCTCCGCCACCCTGGCCGCCGATCTGTGGTCCCTGGGCGCCACGCTCTTCACCGCCGTCGAGGGCGTGCCGCCCTCGCCCGGCGCGCCGCTGACCAGAGCGGGCGCGCTGGCTCACGTGCTGTTTCGCCTTTTGTCAGGCAATCCGTTGGAACGTCCCACTCCGGACGAGCTCCGCCGCGACCTCCGGCTGGTACAACACACTCGTTGAGATACATCGCGATCGGAACCAAAGCGATGGGCTCACTCGTTGGACGGGCGACGCAGAATGTGGGAGAGGCGGGGCACGCGCTCCGTGTTCGCAAGAAGCTCGGAGGAAGTTGTATGTCGCCAATCCAGAAGTACGCCATTGGCGCCGGCGCCGCGGTTCTGCTCTCGCTGATCATCTTCGGGACCGGATGGGTGACCCTGCTGGTCATCCTCGGCGTGATCGCCGCCCCCGTGGTCGGCTACCTGATGCTCGACCCGTCGCAGCGCGAACGGCTCAAGAGGGCCCGCAGGCGCGGCATCGGCCACTGAACTCCGCGCGGCGGGGGCCGGGCACGGCCTCCGCCGCGGGCTCAGACGTCCGTCACGGGCTCAGGCGTCCGCCGTCGCCGCCGCCTGCTCCGTCCGCACGCGCTGGGTCACCCTGCGCTCGATGTAGAACGACAGGAACGGCACCGTGCCCCCGACCATGACGCCGAGCATGTACTGCCACGTCCAGCGCGCCTTCATGCCCAGGTTCATGACCGCGACCAGGTAGAGCATGTAGAGCCCGCCGTGGATGGGCGCGATGACCTTCGACAGCGTCGGGTCGCCGAAGCCGTAACGCACCACCATGGCCACGCAGAGCACGAGCAGCATGCAGCCGACCACGTACGCGAGCACCCGGAAGGGCTTCAGAGCCGATTCCACGATTAACCTTCCAGAGCCATCTCAGGGGACTTGGCACGGTCCCGATCGGTTCGTACGGCATCGCGTACGAAGTGGAACCACATGAATACGGCGAATCCAGCGAAGATCCACCAATTGGCGGCATATGCCAGGTTACGCCAGGTCAGCGTGCCACCCACCACCGGCGGATCGATCTTGACCTGCGCCAGCGAGCCGGACGGCGGCTGCGCCACGACGAAGCCGGTGCGTACCTGCTGGCCGCTCCACAGGTTGACCAGCTCACCCGTGGACACCGTCTGCACCTGACCGGCGGGCAGTCCCTCCGCGCGCCGCTGCACGCTGTCGGTGCCCTGCTGCGGCCGCAGCCGCCCGGCCACCGTGACCCTGCCCTGCGGCACCGCGGAGGCCGCCGGGTCGTCCGCCTTGGCCGTCCAGCCCCGCACCACCGGCATCAGCGTGCCGTCGTCGAGCCGGAGCGGCGTGAGCACCCAGTAGCCGCGGTCGCGCGAGACGTTGCCGCCGGGCGCGTCGACGTCGGCCCGCCGGTCGGCGACCAGGAGCTGGCGGCCGGCCTCGTAGACCCCCTCCGCCGTGACCTTGCGGCCCACGAGCTCACCGCTCAGCTGCGGGCCCACCTGGGCGAGCGTGCCGACCGCGACGGGCCCGGGATCGGTGGCGGCGTGCGGCCTGCCCGAATCCTGGAAAACGCCGAGCTGCCAGCGCCCGAGCAGGATGAACGCGACGAGGACCCCGATCGTGAGCAGGTGCAACCCCATGAGACGGGGAGAGAGCAGGGTCCTCAGCATGCTTCAAAGCTATCCGCCGGGTGGGGTGGTCCCCTAATCAGCCCACGCCTACCGATACCAACAAACAGTGCAAACGGCACAGGCGCTCACGCTAGGCTGCTGGCCATGTCTGACCAGCATATCGACCCTTCGGGCAGCACCCAGCAGTTCAAGGCTTTCGCGCAGCGCCGCGAGCAGGAAGCCGCCGCCACCCCCAAGAAGTCCCCCATCGTGCCGATCATCGCGGTCGTCGTCGCGATCGTGATCGTCGGCGTCGCCGCCTTCCTCCTGCTGAAGTAACCCCAGATCTGATCCACCCGCCGCGGGGGCCGTGGCGGGTTGTCGCCGTTCACACAGCCGTCCTTCCGGCCCGCCCAACGACGCGCGGGCCCTCGGCCACCCCGCCTCCCTTCGTACGCCGCTCCGGCCCGCGAGGCGGACGCCTCCCCCGGCCCTCAACCGAAGCGCGACGGCGCAGCTTGCACACGAGCCACGGCCCGCCCACGGTAACCACCGCCGTCCAGGGCTGGGGCGCGCCACGATCAACGGCTCGGGGATCAACGGAGCGTGCGGCAGGCGGTGGTACCGCAGCAGGCCTCCGGTGCGCTGTCGACGCTCTTTTCTCCGCGCTGGTGAGGGTCCGCCCGCGATGGCGGCTGTGAAAATCGCTGTCCGATTGTCGGAACGCAGTGATAGAGATTCCGGGTGACAATGACACTCGAGTTCCCCGTTCTGCTGCGACTGATCGAGGAACGGTCGACTGCCTTCCGCGCCGCGGTCGCCTCCGCGCCCAGCCTCGACGTACAGGTGCCGACCTGCCCCGAGTGGACACTGTTCGATCTGGCGCAGCACATCGGCGAGGGGCGCCGCGACTGGGCCGCCACCGTCGCCGCAGGGCCTGCTCCGGCCAAGTCCGCAGCGGAGGGCGCCCCGGCTGCGCCTCGGGAGCGCGAGGCCCTGCTGGCCTGGTTGGCGGAGTCCACGGAGCAACTGGTGGACGCATTGCGGAAGGCCGGCCCGGATCGCGGTTGCTGGACGTGGTGGGAGACGTCGCAGTCGCCGCAGACCTCCGGTGCCGTAGCTCGGCACCAGCTCCAGCAGATGGCGGTGCACACGTACGACGCCCAGATCACCGTAGGTGCCCCGCGGCCGCTGCCGAACGAGGTGGCGCTCGACGGTGTCGACGAGTTCCTGTCCACCTGCGTCGCAACGACGAGTGCCTGGCCGCACAAGCCCGCTGCCGTCGACTTCCACGCCTCCGAGGGCCGCTCCTGGCGCCTCTCGCTCTCCGCCGACGGCGCACGGACCGCCCGCCTCCCCGGGCCCGGCACCATGGCCACCGCTGCCGGCCAGGACTCGAACGCGGCCGCCGCCTCCGCCTCCGCTCGGGGCACGGCCAGCGAGCTGGTCCTCATCCTGTACGACCGTATCCCGATCAACTCCCTGGAGCTCGACGGCGACCGACGTCTCTTCGAGCAGCTCAGCGCCTGGGATCCGGATGAGTAGGACGTGACGATGCGCCACCTCGTACGCCCCGGGGCATGCCTCCCGCCAACGGCTACAACCACGCCGTGGTGGCCTCGGGGCCGCGGGGGGAGCAGACCGTCACGGCTGCGAAGCGGCTGACCAAGGCGGCGGCTCACAAGCTGATCGGTGCGCCTGGTCGGCACCTGACGCCGTCAGTTCTCAGCGCCGTCCTCGCCGTCCTCGCCGTCCTCGCCGTCATCGCCGTCATCGCCGTCCTCGCCGTCCTCGTCGTCCTCGCCGTCCTCGCCGTCATCGAGTCCGGCCGCGTCCGGGTCGCGCAGCGGGCGCAGGGTGCCGCCCGCCGACTGGTGGGGGTGAAGCCGCGGCGATGCCCACCGCGCAGGAGCGCTATCGAGGTTGATGGACCGGCTCAGTGAGCAGGTCGAAGATCTGGTTCTCACCGCTACACACAGGTATGGATGTCATGTCAGCAGCAAGGTCTTGCCCGTGAAGCGGCGTGCTTCGATGTCGGCATGCGCGGTGGCGGCCGCTGCCAGCGGATAGCTCTGACCGATGACCGGAGCCAGCCGCCCTGCGGCGGCTTCACCCAGCACATGCGTCACCCGCCGGTGGTTGTCCGGCCAAAACTCCGGCAGCTGCGACATGTCCACCACCGTGAGCCGCCGCTGGTCCGCGTCACTGATCACGGTCTGCGCGCCGCTGCTCATGCCGTACCCCGAGAACCGGCCCCCGTCCGCGAGCAGGGACACTGCTGTCGCGCCGATTTGGCCGCCGATTCCGTCGAACACCACATCCACTCCGTGCCCGCCGGTGAGCGTGCGCACCTGGTCGGGCCAGGTCGGCATGGAGTACTCGACCGCCTCGGCGCCCAACTGCAGCGCGACGGAGCGCTTCTTCGCTCCGTACACGGCGGCGATGACCGTCGCCCCCGCCGCAAGAGCAAGCTGCACAAGGAGATTGCCGAGACCCCCTACCCCCGGCGCGACCAGGACCCGCTCTCCCGTCCGCACCGGGGTCCGTTCCAGCAAGGCCAGAGCGGTGCTGCCATCGTCCATCACGGCCATGGCGCTGCGCAGGTCGAGGTCCGCCGGCACCGGGAAGGCGGTCTCGAGCGCGGCGACCACCGTGTCGGCGTAGCCTCCGCCGTAACCGTCGCTCGCCGCTCGGGCGACCACCCGGGCGCCCAGCCAGCTGCCGTCCACCCCCGCCCCGACCGCGGCGACCGTACCCGCAACCGCGCCGCCAGGAACATATGGCGGATCCACCGCGAACACCTCGGGACCGTTGCCGGCGCGAATCAGGGTATCCATCCAGGTCACGCCCACGACAGCTACCTCGATACCGATTTGTCCTGCTCCCGGCGCGGGTGTGGGCAGGTCTACCAGTTCCAGAACATGAGGGGCGCCGAATCGGGTCGCCATGATCGCTCGCATGGGTTCAAGCATCCAACCTCAACTCGACTTGAGGTCAAGCGGCGCCGGCGCTGGCTTTCGGGGTCCATGCCTGCGGCCTTCTCCTGGTCAGCCGCCTGGTCATGAGCGTGATCGAGGCAACGGCCAGGTGTGCTTCGCTGTGCGAGGGAGCAGGCCGAGCGTGTCCATAACCCTCCCCGACACCCTCTTTCCGGCGTCATAGGACCGGGAACGGCCGGTCACGGTGGCCCGCGCGCATGAGCAGCGGGGTGAGCGCCGGCGGAGCCGAGCGGGCACAGGGCGGCCTGCGCGCAGGGGACCGTAGACGCGAGGGCCGGGGACGCGGAGGACCGGGGACGCGGAGGACCGGGGACGCGGAGGACCGGGGACGCGGAGGACCGGGGCGCGATCGGGGGCCGGGTGGGGGTGAGTGCCGGGGGTGCGCATGGGTAGCGGGCAGGCGCGAGGAGGGCGTGAGGGGGGTCACCCTGGACCTCGGCGAGACGGGGTTATTAAATTGGATATAGCGTCCAATAAGCGCCGCCCCGGGAGGTCACATGCCAGGGTTAGCGATCATCGGGTCCGGGTTCGCCGGGATCGGCATGGCCATCAAGCTCAAAGAGGCGGGGTACCACGACTTCGTCATCCTGGAGAAGGCCGCCGACCTGGGCGGCACCTGGCGGGACAACACCTACCCCGGCTGCGCGTGCGACGTCCCCTCGCACATGTACTCCTACTCGTACGAGCTGAACCCGGGCTGGTCCCGCATGTTCTCCCCACAGGAGGAGATCTGGGACTACATGCGCTCGTGTGCCGACAAGTACGGCGTGACCCCGCACCTCCGATACGGCAAACGCGTCGTCGCGCTCGAGTACGACGACCACAGGCGCGACTGGTCGATCACCACGGACGACGGGGCGACGTTGCGGGTGAACGCCGTCGTCTCGGCCATCGGCGCCCTACATATACCGAAATTTCCAGAAATTTCGGGGCGCGAGTCCTTCGCGGGCCCCGCCTTCCACTCCGCCGAATGGGACCACTCGATCGACCTGACCGGCAAGCGCGTGGCCGTCGTCGGCACCGGCGCCTCCGCCATCCAGTTCGTCCCCCAGATCGCGCCCACCGTGGACCACCTGACGATCTTCCAGCGCACTCCCCCGTGGATCCACCCCAAGCCGGACTTCGCCATCACCCCCACCGCACGCCGGATCCTCGGCCTCCCCGGCCTGGCCAGAACCATGCGCAACGCCATCTACTGGGCCCTGGAGACGCGGGCGCTCGGCTTCACCGTCGACCCGCGCCTGATGAAGGCCCACGAGAAGCTGGCCCTCAGGCATCTCGAAGCCCAGGTCCCCGACCCGGACCTGCGCCGCAGGCTCACCCCCGGCTACCTGATCGGGTGCAAGCGCATCCTCATCTCCAGCGACTACTATCCCGCCCTCACCAGGGACAACGTCGAGCTGGTGACCGACGGGGTCACCGAGATCAGGCCGCGCTCGGTCGTGGACTCCTCCGGCGCCGAGCACGAGGTCGACGCGATCATCTACGGCACCGGCTTCAAGGTCGTCGACGCGCTGCAGGAGCAGCACATCGTCGGCAAGGGCGGCCGCAAGCTCCAGGACGCCTGGCAGGACGGCATCGAGACCTACTACGGCATCACCACGGCCGGCTTCCCGAACCTGTTCTTCCTGCTCGGCCCCAACACCGGCCTCGGGCACAACTCGGTCGTGTTCATGATCGAGTCGCAGGTCCGCTACGTCATCGACTGCCTCCGCCTGCTGTCGAGGACACAGGCCAGGGCCGTGGACGTCAAGCCGGACGCGCAGCGGGCCTTCGCCCGCCGCCTGCGCGAACGGCTCGACCCCCTCGTCTGGAACGCGGGCGGCTGCGACTCCTGGTATCTGGACGAGCATGGAGTGAACCGGACGATCTGGCCGGGCTTCACCTTCGAGTACTGGGCGCGTACCAGGAGGGTGAAGCCCAGCGCGTACGAGCTCATTTACTGAGGGAACAGGCAGAACTCGTTGCCCTCGGGGTCGGCCAGCGTCACCCAGTCGTCGTAGGTGGCCAGCACCGTGGCGCCCAGCGCCACCAGCCGGTCGATCTCGGCGTCGAGGTCGTCGGCGCGCAGGTCGAGGTGGAGCCGGTTCTTGACGACCTTGCGCTCGGGCACGTGCTGGAACCACAGCCGTGGCGGCCCGCCCTCGACCAGCACCGTGGGGTCGTCCTCGGGGTCCGAGATACCCTCGCCGCGCAGCCGAGTCAGCTCGGCCTCGTCGTACGGCGCCACGGCGTAGCCGTCGAGCGCCGCCGCCCAGAACCTGGCCAGCGACGCCGGGTGGCGGCAGTCCACCACCACGTCACGCAGCCGGGCCATCGGGCTTCCTCGCCTCGATGAGGAACCTGGAGGAATGAGCCACGAACGGACCCTCCGCCTCGATCCGGTCGTGCAGCTCGCGCAACCGGTCCGCGTACCGCTCGACCGAGAAGCCCGGCACGATCCAGATCACCTTCCGCAGGAAGTAGATCACCGCCCCCACGTCGCAGAACTCCATCCGCAGCCGCTCGAACCGCAGGTCCACGACTTCGAGCCCGGCCGCCTCGGCCGCCGCCCCGGCCTTGTCGGGGTCGCGGGACGAGCCGTCGTGGGGGCCCATGAAGTAGTGCGTCAGCTCCGCGACGCTCCACGGCCCGACCTGCTGCGAGAAGTAGGCGCCGCCGGGGCGCAGCACGCGGGCGATCTCCTCCCACCAGGTCGCCACCGGGTGGCGGCTGGTGATCAGGTCGAAGGCCCCGTCCCGGAACGGCAGGCGCGGATCATCGTCGTCGGCCACCACCCACGCCCCGCGCGGGCGCAGCCGCGAGGCGGCCAGCTTGAGGTTGGGCGGCCACGACTCGGTGGCCACGGTCACCGCCGGCAGCCTGGGCACGCCGGCCAGGATCTCGCCCCCGCCGGTCTGGAGGTCGAGCGCGGCCTCGGCCCCGGCCATCCGCTCGCCGAGCAGCCGGGCGTACCCCCAGGAGGGCCGCTCCTCACTGGCCCGGCCCTCGAGCCAGGAGAAGTCCCAGCCGTCTACGGAGGCCGTGGCGGCCTCCTGGACGAGGTCGTCGTACGTGCGGCTCATTCTTCGACCTTGTCAGCGGTCCCGCCGGACGTTCAACCAAATTTCGCCATACGCTGCGCATCATGCCCAGCGGCTGCGTACCGCCGCGCGGTCGATGCGGAGGTGGTCGATCAGCCCCGCGACCGGATCGGGCCGTCCCTGCGCCAGCAGGGCGAGCACCAGTTGCCGGGGCGCCTCGGCCGCCCTGGTCTTCATCGTCGTCCCCTTGATGGCCTGGTTGATGGTGGCGCGGGCGCTCGACGTGAGCGCGGTGCCGGGCACCGGCGGATGCTTGCGCGGCACCCGCGGCAGGTCACCGACCTCCAGGCCGAGCATGCGCAGCGCCGCCCGGTCGAGCTCGTCGAGCGCGGCCCGCGCGCCCGCCACGTCCACGCCGAGAGCCCGGGCGAGGTCGGCGTCGTGCAGGACGCCGAGCAGCAGGTGCTCGGTGCCCATCCGCCGGTCGCCCCGCTGCCTGGCCTCCTCGAACGCGGCTTTGACGATCACACCGAACCGGCTCTTCTCGAAGCCGAACATCGCGAACCCCTCACTTCCCGTATTTGGCGTGCACCGACTGCCGTGACATGCCGAGCGCGTCGCCGATCTGCTCCCAGGTCCAGCCCTGCTCCCTGGCCAGCGCCACCGACACCGCCTCGACCTGCTCTGCCAGCCGGTGCAGCGCGCCCACCGACCGCAGGCCCAAGGCCGGGTCGTTCGACCTGATCCGTTCGGAGAGCTCTGTTACGTCCACCCTGTCAGGCTAGATTGACAGTCCTGTGTTTGTCAATCTAGCCTGACAGCCATGGATGACGTGTTGATCGTGGGGGCGGGACCCGTGGGGCTCATGCTCGCGTGCGAGCTGGGCCTGGCGGGAGTCCGCCCGATCGTGCTGGAGAAGAGGCCGGAGCCGAGCGAGCTGCCCAGGGCCAACGGCCTGGGCGGGCAGATCGTCGACCTGCTCGACCATCGCGGCCTGCTGGAGCGCTTCAGCGCCGGCAGCCCGTTCGCCGGGCGGCCGCCCGGGTTCCCGTTCGGCTCGGTGCCGCTGCGCTTCGCGGGGCTGGCCGACCTGCCGTTACGGCTGCTGATGATCCAGCAACCGCGGATGGAGCAGCTGCTCGCCGAGCGCGCCAAGGAGCTCGGAGCCGAGGTCAGGCGGGGCTGCGAGGTGCTCTCGCTCGCCCAGGACGAGGAGGGGGTGACGCTGGAGCTCGCGGACGGCCGCGGCGGCCGCACCCGGCTGCGGGCCCGCTACGTGGTGGGCTGCGACGGCGGGCGCAGCAGCGTACGGCGGCAGGCCGGGATCGGCTTCCCCGGCACGACCGACGACGAGGTGCTGCGGCTCGGGCACTTCGCGACCGGTGCGGACACGAGCGTCTTCGAGGCGCTGGAGACCGACGGCCTGGCGCCGGGCTGGAACCGCACCCCGAAGGGCCGTCTCCTGCTCACCTCGCTCCAGCACGGCGTGCTGATCGCCGGGGTGCGGGAGAAGGGGGCTCCCGGCGACGGCCCCGTGACGCCGGAGGACTTCCGGGCGGCCGTACGCCGCGTGCTGGGCCGGGACCTGTCCTTGGGGGAGCCGATCTGGCTGTCCAGCACGGTCGCGCAGGCGCGGCTGGCCGAGCGGTACCGGGCGGGGCGGGTGTTCGTGGCCGGGGACGCCGCGCACCTGTTCCCCGCGGGCGGCTCGGCGCTCAACGTCGGCATGACGGACGCGGCCAACCTCGCCTGGAAGCTGGCCGCCACGCTCCGGGGGAGGGCGTCCGACGGGCTCCTGGACACGTACGAGTCCGAGCGGCGGCCCGTGGCCGAGCGCGCCCTCATGCAGACGCGGGCGCAGGCGGTGCTCGACCGATTGGAGGGCGAGGACGGGGCGGCGTTGCGGGAGCTGCTCACCGAGGTGTTCGCCTTCGAGGAGCCGCTGCGGCACGTGGCCGGGCTGCTGCACGACTCCGGCGTCCGGTACGGCCCGGCGGCGCACCCGCTGGTGGGCCGGTTCGTCCCCGATCTGACGCTGGCCGGCGGGCGGCGGGTGGCCGAGCTCATGCGCGAGGGCCGGCCCGTGCTGCTCGACCTGGGCGGCGGCGCGACCCTCGACGACGACTGGATCGACGTGGTCAGGGCCCATGCCGACGACCCGCCCGCCGACGCGCTGCTGATCCGCCCCGACGGCTACGTCGCCTGGGCGGGCACCGACGGGCTCGCGGAGGCGGCCCGGGAGTGGTTCAACCTCACAGCCAGCCGGGCTTGACCAGGCCGGACTCGTAGGCGATCACCACGAGCTGGGCACGGTCGCGGGCGTGCAGCTTCATCATGGCCCGGCTCACGTGTGTCTTGGCCGTCGCCGGTGACATGAACAGCTTGGCCGCGATCTCATCGTTCGTCATGCCGGTGCCGACCAGGGCGAGCACCTCGCGTTCGCGCTCGGTGAGCTGGTCGAGCCCGTCGGCGGCGATCGGTTCCTTGGCCCGGGAGGCGTACTCGGCGATCAGCCGCCGCGTCACGCTCGGCGACAGCAGCGCCTCCCCCGCCGCCACCACCCGGACGGCCTGGATCAGCTCGGCCGGCTCGGTGTCCTTGACCAGGAAGCCGCTGGCACCGCCGCGCAGCGCCTCGAAGACGTACTCGTCCAGCTCGAACGTCGTCAGGATGATGATGTGCGGCCCCGGCGGCATCTGCCGGGTGGCGGTCAGGCCGTCGGTGCCGGGCATGCGGATGTCCATCAGCACCACGTCCGGCTGGTGCTCGCCCGCCAGCCGGACCGCCTCCGCGCCGTCGGAGGCCTCGGCCACCACGGTCATGTCCGGCTGGGCGTCGAGCAGCGCCTTGAAGCCCGCCCGGACCAGCGCCTGGTCGTCGGCCAGCAGCACCTTGATCATGAGGTCTCCTCGGGTAGTGGCAGCCGGGCCTCGACCTGGAACCCCGTGCCGGACGGCCCGGCGACCAGCGTGCCGCCCAGCGCGGAGGCCCGCTCGCGCATGCCGGGGATGCCGTTGCCGCTGCCCGCCTCGGACAGCACGGGGGCGGTCGTCGCGCCGGTGTCCGCGACGTGGATGGCCAGCTCGTGCTCGCCGTATTCCAGACGCACGCTCACCGACGAGCCGGGCGCGTACCTGGCGGCGTTGGTCAGCGACTCCTGCACGATCCGGTACGCGGCCCGCTCCACCTGCGGCGGCAGCGGCCGCGAGCCGACGCGTTTGAGCTTCACGTCCATACCCGAGCGCTCGACCAGCTCGTCGAGGCGGTCGAGCCCGGCCGTGGGGGAACGGGGCGCCCCTTCGCGAAGGACGTTCAGGACCGAGCGCATCTCGCCCAGAACCTCCTTGGACGCCGTCTTGATGGTGGCCAGAGCGGTCTTGGCGTGTTCGGGGTTGTCGTCGATGAGGTGCAGCGCGGTGGACGCCTGCACGTGGATGAGCGAGATGTTGTGCGCGAGCACGTCGTGCAGCTCCTGCGCCATGGTCAGCCGCTCCTCGCTGGCCTGCCGCCTGGCCTCCTCCTCGGCGACGCGCTCGCGCTCGGACCTGCGCTCCCTGACGATCCTGACCAGCTCGGCCACGACCATGAGCAGCATGATGAACGTGAGGATCCACACGCTGTGGAAGAGGTCGCGGTTGCCGATCAGCCAGGCGTAGGTGAGGAACGACAGCACCGTCATCCCCGCCATGAACCAGGCCATCGCCCTCCTGCCCCGCGTGACCAGCAGGAACAGCAGGACCGCGGGGCTGATGAAGCTGGGGCCGTAGGCGTACCCGCCGGCCAGGTAGAGGTCGCACGCGCCCAGCGCGGCGGCGGTGGTCAGCAGCGGGAAGCGGCGGTGCAGCAGGATCGCCAGCGGCCCGATCAGCAGCAGCCCATAGGCGTACGGGTCGAGCGGCTCCCGGAGAAACCGCTGCCCCCAGGACGCGCCCTTCGCGACGACGAACTGGGCGGCCGCCACGATGAGGGCGAGATATGGATCGAATCCGAACTTCCCTCGCACGACCCCTACGCTAGATCAGCGCTCTGACCTGCGCATCATCCCTGCGTGTGAGGGGGCCCTACCACGACGGGCGTACGTGAGCCATCGTTAGGACCATGCGCCGAGTGATCGTCCCCGCAGCAGCAGTCCTTGTCACGCTCGTGTCGGCCCCGCCCGCTCTCGCCGGGCCGCAGCAGAAGGTCCCGGTCGCGGAGGGGTACGGCGGTGCCGTCGCCACCGTCGACCTCGACGCCAGCAAGGCCGCCATCGCCGTGCTCAGGAGGGGAGGCAACGCCGTCGACGCCGCCGTCGCCGCGGGCGCGGTGCTGGGCGTCACGGAGCCGTACTCCGCGGGCCTGGCCGGCGGCGGCTTCATGGTGTACTACGACGCCAGGCAGCGCAAGGTCTTCACGATCGACGGCCGTGAGACCGCCCCGCAGGCCATGACCTCGACCACGTTAGAGGGCATCCCGTTCGAGGAGGGCGTCACCAGCGGCCTGTCGGCGGGCATTCCCGGCACGGTCGCGAACTGGGACCTGGCCCTCCGCAAATTCGGCACGATCTCCCTCAAAGAGGCCCTCAAGCCCGCCATCGACGTGGCGTCCAAGGGCTTCGTCGTCGACCAGACCTTCCACCAGCAGACCGCCGACAACGCGGCCCGGTTCAAGGACATCACCTCCACGGCCAAGCTCTACCTCCCCAACGGCGCCCCGCCGCCCGTCGGCTCGGTGTTCAGGAACCCCGAGCTGGCGGCCACGTACCGCGAGCTCGGAAAGCGCGGCCCCGGCTGGCTGTACGGCGGGCAGCTCGGCAAGGAGGTCGTGGCCACCGTCAAGCAGCCGCCCGTCACCCCCGGCAGCACCCGCAACGTCCGGCCGGGCCTAATGGAGCTGTCCGACCTGCGGGCCTACCGCGCGCTCCTGCGCGAGCCCACCAAGATCTCCTACAAGGGCAAGGACGTGTACGGCATGGCGCCCCCGTCCTCCGGCGGCTCGACGGTCGGCGAGGCCCTCAACATCCTCGAAGCCCTCCCCCAGATCGGCCTGCATGAATACCTGGAGGCGTCCCGGCTGGCCTTCGCCGACCGCGGCAAGTACGTCGGCGACCTCCCCGGCGTGCCGCTCAAGGAGCTGCTGTCCGACGGCTTCGCCAAGGAGCGGGCCTGCCTGATCGGCGACCGGGCGACGGCCCACCCGGCGGCGCCCGGCAGCCCGGACGGCTCGTACGAGCCCTGCGCCCAGCCCACCGGCACCGCCACCCCGATCGCGGACGAAGGCCCCGAGACCACCCATCTCGTCGTCGCCGACCGCTGGGGCAACGTGATCGCCTACAACCTGACCATCGAGTCCACCGGCGGCAACGGCATCGTGGTGCCCGGACGCGGCGTGCTGCTCAACAACGAGCTGACCGACTTCACGTTCGGCCCGGCGCCCGGCGACCCCAACCTGCCCGCTCCCGGCAAGCGTCCCCGCTCGTCGATGTCGCCGACGCTGGTGTTCGAGCACGGCAGGCCGGTGCTGGCGGTCGGGTCGCCGGGCGGCTCGACCATCATCACGACCGTGCTGCAGATCCTGGTCAACCGGTACGAGTTCGGCATGAGCCTGCCGGACGCGGTCGCCGCGCCGCGCGCCACGCAGCGCAACACCGCGCAGACCCAGGCCGAGCAGGCGTTCCTGGACAAGTACCGGGCCGAGCTGGAGGCCAAGGGGCACAGCTTCGCGCTCAACCCGGAGATCGGGGCGGCGACGGCGCTGGAGTTCGTCGGCCGGGGCCGGGTCCAGGCCGTCGCCGAGCCCGCCCGCCGCGGCGGCGGCAGCGCGCTGGTGGTGGCGCCCTAGAAGCAACGCCGTTCAGTTAGGGCTGGGGTAGCAGCGTCAAGGGCTGGCCGGGATCATGTTGATGCTGATGGTGGCTTTGTAGGTGGTCCGGTCGATGGCGGGTCCGCGGGCGTTGTATT
>NZ_JBIEIS010000092.1:0-17391 GCF_043496855.1 Nonomuraea sp. JJY05 | reverse complement strand
TACAACGCGACGGCGTCCGCCTTGAACTCCGGCGGGTACGACTTCATCGCCACGTGGAACTCCTTGTCTCCGGATCTCCATCATCCGGTACTCAAGGTGTCCACACATCGGGGGCAAGGGCCGCAGATCCATAACGGGTGGCTGCACGGGCCGGGGCGCCTTCTCTGAACTACGGCCGATGCAAACGTGCGTACGCGGCTGATGCGACATGATGGGGTTTATGCACCGCTACCTCGCCACCGACTCCGCCGGCGAGCAGGCATGAGATCCGACGTGTTCTTGGCCGACTGCCCGGCCCGTACCACCTTGAATCTGGTGGCCGATGCCTGGTCTGTCGTCGTGGTGTTCGGGCTCGGGCGTGGTCCGCTGCGGTACACCGAGCTGCGCGGCCGGATCGGCGGGATCAGCAACAAGATGCTGACCCAGACGCTGCGCAAGCTGGAGCGCGGCAACCTGGTGGAGCGGCGGACCCTGCCCACCGCGCCTGCGGGTGTGGAGTACCGGCTGACTGCCTTGGGCGAGAGCCTCCTGGGGCCGGTGTCGGTGCTCGCCCGGTGGGCTGAGGAACACGCCGAGGAACTCGCAGACGCCGACGGCGGTTGACCTCCGCAGGGAACCAGATGGTTCCCTGCGGACCTTTAGCGTTGCCGCCATGAGGATCGGAAACAGTGATCTGGAGGTGTCACCGCTGTGCCTGGGCGGCAATCCCTTCGGCTGGACGGCGGATGAGGAGACCTCGTTTGCCGTGCTGGATGCCTTCGCCCAGGCGGGCGGTAACTTCATTGACACCGCGGACAGGTACACCTTCCACGTGCCCGGCAACAGCGGTGGTGAGTCCGAGACGATCATCGGCCGCTGGCTGAAGGCCCGCGGCAACCGAGACCAGATGGTGATCGCCACGAAGGTGGGTGCGCTCCCGAGGCTGGACAACTTGAGGCCGGAGACGATCCGGCGCGCCGCCGAGGACTCACTGCGGCGGCTTGGGCTTGATCACATCGACCTGTACTACGCGCACGTGGACGACCCCGGCACCCCACTGGCCGAGACCCTCGGGGCGTTCGACGAGCTGGTCAGGTCCGGCAAGGTACGGCACATCGCGGCGTCCAACTACACCGCAGCACGGCTGTCGGCGGCACTGGAGACCTCGCACCGGGAAGGGCTCGCCGCATACGTCGCCTTGCAGGCCGAATACAACCTGGTGCAGCGCGAGAACTACGAACGGGACCTCGCGCCCGCCGTCACCCGGACCGGACTGGTCTGCCTGCCCTACGTCGCGCTGGCACGTGGTTTCCTCACCGGAAAGTACCGCCCCGACGGCCCCCGGGTGGACAGCCCCCGAGCCGACCAGGCCCGAGCTCACCTGGACGGCAACGGCCCGGCCGTACTGGCCGCCCTGGAAGAGGTCGCCGCAGCGCATCACACCACGATGGCCGCGGTCGCGCTGGCCTGGCTCGCCGTCCAGCCCACCGTTGCCACCCCCCTTGCCGGGGCCCGCAACCCGGCCCAGCTCGCCGACCTGCTGCCGTACCTGACCCTGCGGCTCGCCGACGACGAGATCGCCCTGCTGGACCAGATCAGCGCCCGGACACAGTGAGAACTTAGGAAGAGGCCCTCGTGCGCTCCACAACTCGACGACGCCTTCTTGCGCTCGCGACAATCGCCGCACCGTTCCTTGCCGCCGGCGGCACCGCGCAGGCAGCCGAGCAGCCTGCGCACTCACAGGTATCCGTGGCGTATGAGCTGCCCGGTGATCGGGTCTATCCCGAAGGCATCACCGCCGACCCGTACACCGGCGATCTCTACACTGGATCGGGCGAGGACGGCACGATCTTCAGAATGAGGCCGGGGCATCGTGTCGCGGAGGTGTTCCTGCCCGCGGGCGCGGACGGACGCACTGTCGCACTCGGGCTGGAGGTCGACCAGGCCAGACGCCTCTGGGCAATAGACCGCAGTACCGGAGTCGCGGTCTACGACCTCCCCAGCCGCCGCCTACTGGCTCGCTTCAGCCCTCCCGCCAAGGGCAAGAGCGAACCTCTCCTTAACGATCTGGCTATTGCCCCGGACGGCACCGCATACATCACCGACAGCTTCCGGACGGTGGTCTATCGGGTCACCCCCTGGCAGCTCGCCCGAGCCCGCGAACGGGGCCGTGAAACGCCGCTGACTCCCGCCTTCGACTTGGCCGGTGTCGTGGATCCGTACGAGCCCGGTAAGACGGTCACGCTCAACGGAATAGTCGCGGAGCAGTCCGGGCGCTACCTGTTGACGGCCGACATGAGGGGTGCCCTTTACCGCATCAGCCTGCACTCTGGCGGGATCCGCAAAGTCGCTCTACGTGGAGGCGACATGTCCCTGGCCGACGGCATGGAACTGCGGAACGGTAAGCTCTGGGTGGCCCATCCCATTATCAAGGCCAACGCGATCAGCCGCTGGCGCGTCACGGCGGATGGGCTGGCAGCCCTGGAGGAACGGCGGATCACCGATCAAGCCTTGCAGCTCCCGACAAATCTGCTGCACCGGCGGGGGAGGCTGTACGTGGTCCGGTCACAGCTCGACAAGGGCAGTATCGTAGATCCGGACGGTGGCCCCCCGCGGATCCCCTTCACCATCGCCTCCGTCCGCGGCATCTGAAGGTCTGGCTTGCCTTCACGCGCGCTCCGATCCAAGGAAGATCACCTCCCCGACCCCGGTCATTCGATCAGGACGTCGCCTCGTGTGCTTCTGCGGTGCAGCACCGATTTGGTGGCTCGTCGGATACGAGCGGCGAGGAGGCAGGATGCCGGCGGCTCAGGCCCATCACCGTCGCCGGGCGCCGCCGCTGACGATCGTCATCCGCCGGACTGGCAGGCACTTGACTTGCTATGTTCCGGTCGAGCACCTCGTGACGCCACCCTCGCAGCGGGAGGTCGATCATGCCGGAATCCGACCGGGAAGCGCGCCAAGCCGCCGTTGAACGCCTGCGCCAGCTGCGCGCCGCCGGTGACCTCACCGCCGAGCACGTACGGCTGGCGGCCACCGGCCTGGGCCTGAGCGAACGCAACATGTGGCGCCCTTTCGGTGGTGTCCGGAAACGTGTACGTTTCCGGACACCGCGACGACGTGGGCGAACATCGTCCAGAAATCTATGTCCGGAGAATCCCGGACTTCGCCGCGCCTGACCTCGCCGTCGCCGATGTCACCAAGGCCGCATCGCGATCTACTCCCGCCGGCTCTATCAAATGGGAGGAAGCCCTTCGCGATGCCTGCGAGAGAGGCAGCTCGGAGGCCGACGCCCGAGGGGCGCTCAACTTCGCACGTTCCCTGCTGGCCGACGAGGCGAAAGGCCGCTCCACACGTCGGTGAGATTCGCCGAGTCGGGCCAATGGCAAGACGATCCGTGGCTTGCCTGCTACGGGCCGTTTGAGCGTGTTGATCCCGAACCGCGGGAACGGCCAGGAGCACGCACCTCACCCCCTCACATCGTCGTAGACGCCGTAGCCGGGCAGGGCAGCTATGGCCGTCGATCGTGAACGCCGCGCCGCCGCAGTCGCGCGGCTGACCGCGCTGCGCGAAGCCGGCCAGTTGACAACCGAGCACGTCCGGCGGGCCGCTCGCGGCCTCGGCGTGGCCGAACGCACCGTGTGGCGCCGGCTGGGCAGTAGCCGCCAGCTGGCGAGCCCGCCGCAGTACCAGCCGAGCGAGACCGACCGCGAGGCCCATGCCTACTTCCGCGGCGAAGGTGTCTTCAATCCCTCAGTAGTGATCTTCGTCCGTAGATCAGTCGAGTGCGCCGCCCCGGGCGAACTTTTCGCTGTTTTTAGAAGTATGGCCAGATGCCGTCAGCCGTGCGAACTTTCTCAGCCCCAACAGACTCCAACGGGCAACGATCATCACTCGCAACGGGGACACCAATGAATCTCACCGCACGTCTGCAGGCCACCGCAATGATCACTCTGGTGGCGACCGGCTTGGCCGTGCCCACTCCAGCCGCAGGGGCGGTCGCGCCCAGCCGGCCACCCGCCCTGCCGGAATCGGGATCCGGCCCCGCCGCCTTCGCCTATTTGTGCGCCAACCCGAAGGACCCCGAGAAGTCGCCCACGGGGCCGTGCGACACCTGGCGGCTGGTGACCACGCAAGGCAAGATCTTCTCCGTCCCCGAGGCCGTGGCCTGGGAGAAGGGCAAAGATCCCAATGAGGACGGGGTGTCGGGATCCTTCGCGATCAGTCCGGACGGCACGCGCGTGGCCTATCACCGGGCCCGTGACCGTCGCATCGTGGTGCGCGAGCTGACCTCAGGCAAGAGCTGGACGATCCCCTACCAGGTTCCGACCGGCTTGGGCTCGCCGTTCAGTCTGAAGTTTGTCCGGGACGGCAGGCAACTGACCGTCTTGGCGGACTCCGAGGTCGACACGCTCGTCCAGGTGGAGGCCGGTACGGTACGACGCCTGCCCAAGGGCTGGACGCTGCTGGACGCCGACCCGGCGACGGGGCGTCTCACGCTGTTCAAGTCGCCGGCAATGCAAATCCGCGGAGCGTTCCGCACCGACGAGGGCGAACGCACGACCACCGCCAAGATCGCAGAGAAGGCCGGCAAGCACCTTATCTGGGGCGAATTCGCCGCCCGCAACGGTCAGGCTGCCAACCTGGTGCCCAAGGACCCACCCGCCTGCGGCCCGGACATGACGCCCGTGTGGCTGGCCGTCTTCTCTACCCGGACGGGCAAGATGACCACGGTCAAGCCGCGACTGCCGGCCGACGTCTACCAGGCCGACGTGATCGACTGGCTGAACGCGAAGGAGATCGTCGCGGCAGCGGGCCGGGAGCGCCCCGGCAAGAAGGCCGAAACAGCCATCGGTTCCTATGTCTACGCCATGAACGTCACCACCGGCGCCAGCCGGCTCATCGCCAAGCTCTCCACCACCGAGGAGGTCTTCCGGGAAAGCCTGCAAGTGGGCGGCTACACCGGGGCGCAAGACCGACCGGCGGCCGGCAAGGTGACCAAGCCGGGCAAGCGCGGCTGCGACTGACCACGCCAGTACGGTTCAGGGCACTTCTGCGCCCTGAACGATTTCCTGAACGAGAAGAGTCAGCCACGAACAGATCGCGCCGGAAAGCGTGTGGATAAATAGCACTGCGCAGGTGGCGTTGTTCAGCCAACTTCGACGACAAGCGTGGCTGCGCTGGGCAACCTCCGAGCGATCCCTGATCGAGGAGCCGGCTCGCCCGAGCTTGTCAGCGATTGGCCATGCTGGAGGGACCTCGACGACAGGGTCGTCCCGCAACTGCCACGGTGTACCGACCGGCAGGATCAGGCCTGGCGGGTGCGCATGGCGCGCGCCTTCTGCGACCTGGCCGATGATCTGCGCTCCAGACGCGCGCCGATCGCCCGCAACCACGCTGAGGATCTTGCTCTGATCATCGCCGCGTCCAAGGCGCGCGACGTGGTGGCGCAGGCCCGCTAGCACGCCGACGGCCCGCCCGCCGGCAATCCTGGCGAGCCGCCGCTGCAGGCCACAGACCACATCGCGGGCTGGTATCCCCAAGCCGGGCAGGTGGACCTGCAGCGGCACCGCTTCGACTACCAGGATCTGGAGGAGGTCCTGGGCGAGGAGGTGGAGGTCTATCTGCTGCGGGATCGCGACGACGGCCTGGAATGTCTTGATCATCCGGTCAACCAAAGATCGATCATAGAGGACATCCGGGCGGTATGACGGTGTCGCCGCGGTGCTGCCCACCGCGTAGATGACGTGGTCGTAGTCCAGCGCGCGGCCCGACGCCAACTGCACGGTGCGGGAACGGGTGTCGATGCGCGTGGCGCTGTCGACGACCAGCTGGATGTCCTCGCCGAGCAGCGTGCCGTAGTCAATCGTGGCGTCGCCGGTACGGGCCACGAACTGGTGCAGCCGGATGCGTTCGACGAACTCCGGGCGCGGATTGACCAGAGTGACGTCGACATTGTCGCGTCTCCGCAGACGGTTCGCCGCGAGCGTTCCGGCGTAACCGCCGCCGATGACCACGACCTTGTGGGATGTGGTGTATTCGGTCATGCCCTCAAGACACCGCGGATCGCTGGGACATGACATGACGTGGCGTGATGTGCGTCACTCCACTCAAGAGCGCGGGAACACGTGCTCGCGGCCGAAGCCTTCGGCCCTTCCCCGGCTATCGCCTGTCAGAGGCTGCCCGTGTCCGCCGTGGCCTTCCCCGGCCAACCCGATCCGGCCACCGGCGCGACGACCGCAGTCGCCGCCACCTGGACCCGGCACTTATCCGCGCTGTGTCCCTTCGCCACCTGGGCCCGGCGCCAGGACCTGCTGGCCACCGGGATACTGCATCCTGATGACGGCATATGCATACGACACCCCGGCCTCGTTCCGCGGGCAACTCCAGCGAGGCCGCGGCCTCGCGGCACGCCGTGCCTCAGCTGAATCCGGCGCCGCCGACACGGTGTACGAGTGCGTGATCAACGACACGCGATGGGACCGGCAGGTAGACCAGCGTGACAGCTATCTCGCCGGTCTGATCGGTCGGCTCGGCCTGCCGCTGGCGCCGATCGAGCAGCACCTTTTCGACTACGACGGCGATGACGAAGAGCCGGTCGGGCTCGCTTTGCAGGTCCTCGCCTTGCTGCCATGGGTCGGCCGCGGCGACGCGGCGACGATCCTGCGCAGGTACGCGGTCGAGGGGCGTCACTGGTCCTTGGCGCTGGAGGCGATCGGGGACAGCGGGGTCATCAAGCTTCCCGCTCTCTGGGACGGGCTCGCCGACGACGTCATCGCCGTCCGCGACAACGCCCAGCTCGCGCAGGCGATCTCGTGCGACATGGAGCCGTGGACGACGTTCGCGCAGTCCCAGCCACGGGTGAGGCGCATCGTTGAGGAGCTACAGGCGTCCCGCTCTCACAGGCCGGTCAGACCGAACCTCGGCGACGCCGAACCTGACGATCTGGTCCGGCTCGTCACCGCCGGTGGTCGTGCGCGCCGATGGGCACTGGAGGAGCTGGGCAGGCGCGGCGATACGATCGTCTTCGAATTCGCAGCAGACCCGGGACTGCGTAACGCCGCGGGGTGGATCCCGGGCATGCCGCAGGCCCTGCGCCACCTTGGGACCGGGGCCCTGCCACAAGCCCGCGCCTGGATCGGCAGCGGCGACGACACGCTGGCCGAGTTCGGGGAGCGCGTGCTCGCAGAGGTCGGAGACCGAAGTGACGCACCGGTATTGCTCGCCGCGCTGCGCCGCGCCCTCGCCACCGAGGAGTGGTGTGCGGCCGAACTCCCGGCCCGAGCCATGGGACGGCTGGGAGTTCGCGAGGCCGTCGACGAACTCGTGGCCCTCTGGGAGGGCACTGTTCACTCACTGGCCCGGGAGGCATTCCTGGTCGGGCTTCAGGGCTGTGCGCCTCAGGAGGCCGCGCTTGTCACAATCGAGGGGCTTGACGACTGCGAACCCACAGTCCAGCAGGCCGCCTGTGCGGGAGCACAAGACACTGCCTGGGTCCGCTCGCGCCTCCTGGAACTGGCCGACGATCCTTTGGCCCCGGAGGTTCACCAAGCCGCGAACACGAGACTGCAGACGCTGGCGGATGCCCCCTTCTCGGGCTGACCGGCGTTACCGCCCGAAGCCCGGTCGACGCCGTCGTGGACTTCGTCGGCCATCCCTCGACGCTGCGGCGCCGCGGATCCCATCCCATGGGTACGCGATGACCACCCGCCACGGCACCCGGGTGATGGCGAAGGTGGCTGCCGATCCCGGTGCTCAGCCCGGGCCGACGGCGTAGGCTCGGATGATCGTCTGGGTCAGGGTGCTGCCGGACGTGCCGTTGACAGTGACCCTCAGCGAGGCGCCCGGCGCGGTTGAGGTCGTCGAGTCCGCTGGGCGCGTAGAAGGCCCACACGCTTTCCACCCGCCGTGGACAGCGCGGAGTTGGGCACTTGCCTGCGCATGGACGCCCGCAACGTGTAGACGCTCGACTCCGCCGGCAGCGCGGCCTGGAGACGGCAACTTTCCCACTGGTCGAGCTCGCAGCCCGCGAGGGGTTCCTCGGCGAGCACGTCGAACAACCGCCGGTCGAGCATGCCTTCGGCGGCCAACGTCCGGGTGCCGGTGATCAATGTCACGCTGCTCGACGTGCCGGTGGCGGCCGGCGCCGCGGTTGAGGGCGTGGGGGTGGCAGCGACCGCTCCCAGCCAGCAGGGCGGCCATGAGCGCATTGCGTAAGGTCATCGTGAGCCTCTCGGGCGCGGGAAGACGGGCCGGCCTGTTGTTGCCCGCAGGTCCTGAACGGGTTCACGTGCCGGGCTCGTGGCAGTCGAGAACTCGATTCGACTCATCGGGAAACAGCAGGCATGACACGAACCCCACCGGAGGAGATGGTCGAGGCGGACGACGCCGAGCTCATCCGCCGGTCAATCGACGATCCGGAACAGTTCGCCGGCGTGTTCGACCGGTATGTCGAGCAGATCCACCGCTATGTCGCGCGGCGGCTGGGCATGCAGGCCGCCGATGACATCGTGGCGGAGACGTTCCTGACCGCCTTCCGCTGCCGCGCCTCCTACGATCACGCCCAGCCGCTGGCCAGGCCGTGGCTGTACGGCATCGCGACCAACCTCATCGCCAGGCAGCGGCGCGATGAGGAGCGGTTCCTGCGGGCGCTGTCGCGTACCGGTGTGGAGCCGCCGCCTGAGCTGATGGCCGATGCGGTGATCGGGCGCGTGGCCGCGCAGGCCGAGGACCGCCGGCTGGCAGGGGCGCTGACGGGTCTGGCCAGCGGTGATCGCGACGTGCTGCTGCTGGTGGCGTTGGGAGAACTGGCCTACGACGAGGTGGCGCAGGCGCTCGAGATCCCGATCGGGACCGTGCGCTCGCGCCTGCACCGGGCCCGCAAGCAGGCGCGGGCCGCCCTCGGCACCGGCTGTCACACGAAAAGGGAGGCATGATGGATGAGTTCGGACGGTTCCTCGAGGCCACCCCGGCGATCACCGCCGAGGCGAAGGAGGCGGCGCGCAGCCGGCTGCTGCAGGCCATCCGTGAGCCGGTCCCCACGCCGCCGATGCCCCCGTCGAGGCGGCGCGGGCCGCGCCTGGCCTGGCGGCTGGCGCTGGCCGCGTCGGTCGCGCTGGCTGTGGGCGCGGGCATCATCACGGTACGCGGCAGTGAACGACCGGCCACCGCCCCGGTCGCCGGCGTTCAGGAGCTCGGCGACAAGGCGGCCAGGAGCGCCGAGACCGACCCGTACCGGATCACGCCGTCGCCGGGCCGCTGGCTGTACGTGAAGCAGACGATCGCTCCGCTCCGCAAGGAGCCGGAGCCCGAGGTGGATCGCAACCAGCGCATGACTCTTGAGACGTGGCACAGCTTGGACGGCAGGCAGATGGCGTTGGACGACGGCCGGGGCAAGCTCGTCACGGAGGAGTACGGCCCCGGCGTCACGGCCGCGGACCTGGCCAGGGCGCCGGTCACCCCCGAGGAAATGATCGCCAGGATCGGGGCGAGCGTCGATGCGACCCCCGTGACGGAGTTCGACGACGCCGACGCGACCAGGCAGGAGCGGATCTTCCGGACGATCTCCCAGTTGCTGGGCGAGCAGCCGTTGGTCGCCGACGTGCGGGCCGCGTTGTTCCGGGCGCTGCCCATGATCCAGGGGGTTTCGGTCAAGCAGGACGCGATCGACGCGGCAGGCCGCCACGGGATCGCGTTCGACTACACGGGGGCCTGGGAGCGCGTCGAGATCATTGTGAGTGCGCAGGACTACCGGTTCTTGGGGACGTATGGCGAGAGCGTCGCCGATCGCACCTTCAGCCTTCCCGGCGGCGCTACACGCACGGTCAAGGCGGGCACTCCCCTGGTGTGGAGCGCACGGATGTCGGCCAAGGTCGTCGACAAGCCCGGAGACCAGCCGTAGCGGGCTCGGCAGAACCCAGGTCAACGTCATGGCACAGCTCCCAGCGCTGATTCGGTCCCAGGCGTGACGTGCAGCAACGTCCGAACGCGACCCTGCCAGGGTCGCCGACGCCAATGATGGCGGGGCCCTCGGATCAGCGAGCCAGCAGTGCGTCGATCTCGCCCATCTGTGCCGGGGTCAGGGGGCCACGATCGAGAGCCGCCGCGTTCTCCTCCACCTGAGCGATCGACTTGAACCCAGGAATGGGGATCATCCGGTCACCCCGTGCGAGTATCCATGCCAGGGCGCCCTGGGCGAGGGACCGGCCGCCGCTGGTGAGGATCTCCCGGATGGCGACGAGTCGGTCGAGGGAGTCCCGGTCGGGGCGTCCGTCGCGGAAATAGCTCACCCAAGAGTGCCCGCTGGCGCGTACGTCGTCGGCGGGCAACCGCGACTCGGCGGTGAACTTGCCGGTCAGCAAGCCCATCGCCAGCGGCGAGCGAGCCAGGCCGGCCAGGCTGGTCTCGTCGCAGACCTCGATCATGCCAGGTGCGTCACTGAGCACGTTGATGGCGAACTGCACCGCCGCCGCCCCACGCCGGCCGGCCAGCCGGCGGGCCCGCTCCTGATCGTCGGTGCTCCATCCGTAGCTGCGGATCATGCCCTTGTCGACCAGGCTCTCCAGCGCGGCGAAGAGGTCCTCGGCGGCGGCGGTGTCGACGTCTCCCACATGCATCTGGTAAAGGTCGATGTAGTCGGTGCCCAGACGGGCCAGGGACGCCTCGCATGCGCGCTGGACGTACGCGGCGGAGGTGTCGGTGCCGGTGATCTCCTTTCGCGCCTCGTCGTAGGTGTAGCCGAACTTCGTGGCGATGACGACGGCGTCGCGCCGGTTCCGCAGGGCACGGCCAAGGACTCGCTCACTGTGGCCGGTGCCGTAGACGTCGGCGGTGTCGAACAAGGTGATGCCCAGGTCGACGGCACGGTTGATCGCGCGAGCGGATTCGTCGTCGTCCACCTGCCCCCAGCCGTCCTGCAGCCCGCGGAGCAGGAACGGCCCGCCGATCGCCCAGCAACCCAGCCCGATCGCGCTGACCTCCAGCCCCGTCTGCCCGAGCTTCCTGGTCAAGATGGTCATCTCACCACTCCTCAAGGGATCTTCATGCGGTTCGTCCGCCTGCGCACTGTAGGCCTGCACTTGGTATCGTCTGAAGAGCCAATTCTTCGTAAACCGGCAAGTCCATTTCCTGGCCGATCATGCCCCAGCACTCCCCCTCCCTCGCCGCGGTCGGCATCACGCTCGACCCCGCCCCGGGTGTTGCAATCTCGCGCCACCTCTATGAGCGGATCCGCGATGCCATCCTGTCCGGCCAGCTCAGGCCAGGGCTCAGGTTGCCGTCCTCGCGTGCGCTCGCGGCGGAGCTGGGTGTGTCGCGTACCACCACGGTCACCGCGTACGAGCGGCTGCGTGACGAGGGCTACCTGGACGGACGGGTCGGCGCGGGCACCACTGTGGCACTCCTGCAGATCCCCCATCCCGCGGCGGCTCCCGTCCACGAACCTCCGCGCGTACGACAGCCGCGGTTGTCGGCCCAAGGCGCCGCCCTGGCCGGCGTGCGATGGCGGATGAGGCACACCATGGATGGCCCCGGTTCGGGCCCGCCGGCGTTCCCGGTCGGCCGACCGGCGATCGACGCGTTCCCGGCCGAGCTCTGGGGCAAGGTGGTGGCACGGCGAGCCCGCCGGTCGGCCGGTTCCCTCCTGCGCTACCAGCACCCCGCCGGATACCAGCCGTTGCGCGAGGCCATCGCCGCGTACGTCGGCATGGCCCGGGCGGTGCGCTGTGCCCCCGAACAGGTGCTGGTGGTGGGCGGCGCGCAGGCCGGCCTCAGCCTGGCCGCCCGGCTTCTCCTCGACCCGGGTGACGACGCGTGGATGGAGGACCCGGGCTACTACGGTGCCCGCGGAGCGATCATCGCCGCCGGAGCCACTCCCGTCCCGGTACCCGTCGACACCGACGGCCTGGACATCGACGCCGGGAAAGCGCGGGCGCCCCACGCCCGCATCGCCTATGTGACGCCGTCGCACCAGTTCCCCCTGGGCGTCACCATGAGCCTGCCCCGCCGCCTTGCGCTGCTGGACTGGGCCCGCACCGCCGGCTCCTATGTCGTGGAGGACGACTACGACAGCGAGTACCGCTACGTCGGGGATCCGCTTCCCTCGCTCCAGGGCCTGGACGGCGCCGGACGGGTGGTGTACGTCGGCAGCTTCAGCAAGGTGCTGTTCCCCGCGCTGCGCATCGGATACCTGATCGTGCCCGACGAACTGGTGGACGCCTTCACGGCCGGGCAACGCTTCGCGGCCGCGCACGTCCCCGCGTTGGAGCAGGCCGCCCTCACCGACTTCATCGCCGACGGGCACTTCGCCCGCCATGTTCGGCGAATGCGCGCCCTGTACGCGGGACGCGGGGCGGCCCTCGTCCAGGCGGCGCGGCAAGAGCTCGACGGCCTCCTGTCGGTGACGCCCGCCCATGCGGGCATGCACGTCATCGGCTGGCTGCCCCAAGACAGAGATGACAGAGCGGCAGCCCGCCAGGCCGCGGCGTACGACGTGGACGTGCAATCCTTGTCCGCACACGCCCAGGAACCGGCCGAACGCCCCGCGCTGCTCCTCGGCCACGCAGCGACACCTGAGCCCTACATCGTCCCCGCTGTCCACCGCCTCGCGGCTTCACTGACCGCGTCCGCGCAGAGCGCCCGCGGCCGGCGGGCCGAGCTGGGCGGCGATGGCGGCTACGGCGAAGACCTCTGATCAGCAAGACCGAGCCTTGGGGGCCTCAGAGGGATCCGGCCCAAGCCGGCCGGCCGGCCACCCACCATCTCCCCGGGCGTTCGTGGCTATCTCGGCGGGGTCTGCTGGTCGATCGGCGCCCCGGCGCGGGGCAGTACGCGCTGGATGACCTTTCGGGATCCGGTGACCTGCATGCCTTGTCCTTCTGCGTCGGCAAGGGAGAGATTGCCGCTGAAGAGGGCCAGGATGCGCGGTGGCGGGCCGCTGATGACCGCGTCGGCGTCCGGGTCGGCGCCCAGGCGAAGCGAGACCTGACCGGCGTCGACGTCGATCACCACGGTCTGATCCCCGGCGCAGACCTGGATCGAAGAGGGGGCCTGGTCGGGTTCGTGGTCTGCGAGAAAGACGCGGACGGGCAGGCGCAGCCATTGGCCGCGGAAGGCGTCGTCGGGCTGATAGTCGGCCATCAGTGGCACACCCCAGCGGCCGAGCTCGAAGATCACCCCTCCTAGAGCGGCGCCGCGATCGGTGAGCCGGAACAACGTGGTGGCGACCGGGGGCGGGGCGTCCTCGCGGGCTACGAGGCCGGCGGCCTCCATCTCGCGCAGCCGGTCGGCGAGCAGGTTGGTGGCGATTCCCGGCAGTCCGGAACGCACGTCGGTGTAGCGGGAAGGCCCGCGGGCCAGGAGCTCGCGCACGATCAGCAGGGTCCACCGATCGCCGACGACATCGAGGGCCTTGGCCACGGAGCAGTACTGACCGTAGGAGCGCATGCGGCCAGCCTACCACCTAGCTTTAGTTAATCACGCGATAGCTTGATTTTCTTGTCTAGCTGCTTTAGAAATGCGCCATGGCTAACCTCGATGCTCAGGCATCCCCCATCACCACGGGTCCGTCTGTCGGCCCGCCGCCCTTCGACCGTCCGCCCGGCGCCGGCCCGCCTGGCGCCGTCTTCGCCGTGCTGGCGCTGGCGGTGTTCATCTCCACCCTCGACGTGTTCATCGTGAGCATCGCCCTCCCTGCCATCCAGGCCGGCTTCGAGCACGCCACCGTGGCCGACATGTCCTGGGTGTTGAACGCCTACGCGATCGTCTTCGCCGCACTGCTCGTACCCGCCGGCAAGCTCGGCGACATCCTCGGCCGGCGACGGGTCTTCGCGGCCGGCATGGTCGCGTTCACCCTTGGTTCGGCTCTGTGCGCGGCGGCGCCGTCTCTTGGCTTTCTCGTGGCCGCCCGCATCCTGCAAGGAGCCGGGGCTGCCGCGGTCACCCCGACTTCGCTCGGCCTCCTGCTGCCCTCCCTGCCACCGCAGCGCCGGGCCGCCGCGATAGGCGCCTGGTCCGCCCTGGGCGCCATCGGCGCCGCCTCGGGCCCGTCGCTGGGTGGGCTCCTCACCCAGCTCAGCTGGCACTGGATCTTCACCATCAACATCCCGCTCGCCGTGATCGTGCTCGCCGGCACGTATCGCTTCCTGCCTGAGATCCGTGACCCCGCCCGTCCGCCGCTGCCCGACGGCATCGGCGCCCTGCTCCTGGTCACCGCCGTCTCCCTGGCCACGCTCGGGCTCGTTCAGGGCCCTTCGTGGAGCTGGGACGGGCGGGTGATCGGCTGCTTCGCCGTCGCCGCGGTGCTCACGGCCGGCCTCGCCGCGCGTTCCAGGCGGCACCTCGCCCCCGTCTTGGAGTGGAGCATCGTACGCGTCCCGGCGTTCGCGCTGTCCAGCTTGTCGGGTGCGCTGTTCTCCGGCGCGTTCTCGGCCATGCTGCTCGGCAACGTGCTGTTCCTCACCGGGATCTGGCACTACACGGTCCTGGAGGCAGGGCTGGCCCTGACTCCAGGACCGATCATGGCCGCGGTGTTCGCGCCGTTCGCCGGCAAACTAGCGCATCGCATCGGCCCAGGACTCGTCGGCGGTGCGGGCGCCCTGCTGTTCGGAGCCGCTGCGGTGATGTGGGTCATGCTCATCGGACTGGAGCCCGCCTACTGGTCCCGGTTCCTGCCCATGATGCTCATCGGCGGCACCGGAGTAGGCCTCGCGCTGCCCGCGTTCACGATCGCCGCCACCGCCACGCTGGCGCCGGCGAAGCTGTCCACCGGGATCGGCGCGCAAACCATGTTCCGCCAGATCGGTTCGACCCTCGGCGTCGCCGCGTTCGTCGCCGTCCTCGGCACCCCGACCAGGTCCACCGTGATCGGCGTCTACGCCGACACCCGCTGGCTCATGCTCGCCTCGGTGGTTGTCGCCGCCCTCGCCCTCGCCCCCATCCGCCGACGACCCGGCTCCCCACCCACGCCAGGCACCACCGCCGCGCCGAACACGGTGCGATCCTTGGACGGAGAACAGAGATGAACATGGACATCAGAGCGCTCGCCCAGGCCGCGACCTGGCCTGACACCGATCGACGCACCAGAATCGTGCTGGCGAGCCAGTTCATGACCGCCGGGCTCGACCAGGAGGGGTTTGACTTCTTCTCGGCCCTGTCGGATCAGGCACAGGACGACGCACTCCTGCTGGCCATCGCCGGCGCCTTCCAGTCCCGTCTGGAAGGCCAGGCGGAGGCGGGCATCGCCAAGCTCGACGCCGCCACGTCACTGGACCTGGGCCTGCCGCACTACTACCGCGGGATCTCATTAGCCGGCCTGGCCGAGTGCGCGGGCCGGGCGGAGACAGTGGTCGCGGACCTCGAGTTCGTCCTCATGGTCAAGGACCAGTTTCCACCGGGCTTCATGCGGCCGGTCCACGCGGCGCTGTCACGAGCGTACGACCAACTCGGCCGCGCCGATGCGGCTGCGCAAGCGCGCAGCCGAGCCGGCCACCTGATCACCGACTACTGGGCCAATCCCCGCGACGGGTTCCGCTTCGCACCCCAGCGCCTGGTCGAACGCGCGCAGGGCGTATTCGTAGCGCAAGGCTACGACTTCGCCGACATCAGCTTCGTCGTCACCGACCACGGGGTGGTCGCCATCGACGCCGCGAGTACACCCGAGCACGCGGCCGCGGCCCTCCGCGACCTTCGCACCATCACCGAGCTGCCTGTCACGCACGTGATACTCACCCACGCCCACTGGGACCACGTCGGAGGACTCGAGGCCCTCACAGCAGACGGCGCCACGGTGATCGCGCAGGCGAACTTCCCCCACGAACTCGCGCATCAGAACTCCGGCCCGCCGCCACTCGGGTACTACCTTCCGGGCGGGCACGACCACCGCGTCGCCCATGTCAAACCCGACCAGCTGGTCAACGAGCGGCAACAGCTGACGATCGGCAACGTGGACTTCACCCTCATCCCGATCCCAGGCGGAGAGACCGACGACGGGCTGGTCATCCATGTCCCGAGCCTGGACGTCGTCTTCACCGGCGACATGAGCATGCCTTACCTGGGCTCGCCGACCCTCGCGGAAGGCTCCGCCCAAGGCCTGTTCGAAGCGATGCAGACCGTCATGGACCTACGACCACGGCTGCTCATCCACGGACACCCCTCGCTGACCGAGAATTTCACGATCGAGGCCTTCCCCGGGCTCCTGGCAGCCTTGCGCGATCTGGAACAGGTCATCACGGCCGAGATCGCCAACGGGCTGACACTCGTCGAGATCCTGCGGCTCAACCATCTGCCGGAGGTCCTGAAACACCAGCCTGCCGCGATCATGCCCTATCTCGTCACCCGTGACAGCCTCATTCAACGCGTGCATCGCCAGCGGACCGGTTACTGGCACCACCGGGGCGAGGGCATCGAGCGCTTCTCGTCTGACGAACTCGCCGCCGCGCTGGACCTGCTGGGCGGCAAGAGCGCCACCGCCTTCAGCGCCACAGGTCTCGAACTGGCCCGACGCGGCCAGCAGGCACTGGCCCTCCACGTCGTCGACCTGGGACTGCTCGGCCATCCCGACGCTCCCGAACTCGTCAGCCTGCGCAAGAGCCTGCTGGACTCGCTTGTCGCACAGAACCAGGTGCTCAACCCCTTCAAGTTCATGCACTACGCCGCACTCGCCAACCTCGAGCTGGCACCGGCCGACTGACGGGTTCGCCGGCAACGCGACCTGCCGTCCGGATGCTCGCCGCTCCGGTGCGGAAGCGCAGGCGTTCGGTCAGGCTCTCGTCACGGTGACGTGCGGCGAGATTGCCCGGTTTCGTGCGCCCAGCGTTCGGTGAAGAGCCGGTCCGTGGGCGGGTCGCCGGGTAGCGGACGCGGGTGGCAGGCGCGCAGGCCGTCCACGGCGATGGCGAGGACGCGCTGGTGAGCGGCGGTGGCGGCTTCGACGAGGTCCTCGCGCCCCTGCTTGCGCAGCTGGTCCAGGGCGGGCGATCTGCCGAACTGCTCGATCAGCAGGGAGATGTCGACGGCAGTGACGTCCGGCCTGAGCGCGTCGGCACGGTGGGCGCGCGCGACGAGCGCGGCGAGCAGTTCGTCCGAGCGGTCGGACTTGGCCTGCATCTCCTCGGTGACCTTGATGGTGCCGGAGATCGGGGCGAGCGAACCTTGGCCGAACTCGACGCAGGTGACGATGAAAGAGGCCAGTCCTTCCCATGGATCGTCCTCGGCTAGACCTCGTTCGGCGGCTTGGTTCCAGTTGTCGAGGGACAGTTCGGCCAGCCGCTGGAAGAGCTCCTCCTTGGTGCGGTAGCGGCGGTAGAGGCTGCCGATGCCGACCCCGGCGGCCGCTGCGATGGCCGCGACCGAAGCGTGTTCGCCGTCGGCCGCCAGCACCTGGCGTGCCGCTTGCAGGAGGGCCCGGTCGTTGCG
>NZ_JBIEIS010000091.1:0-19577 GCF_043496855.1 Nonomuraea sp. JJY05 | reverse complement strand
GTTCCAACAGCGGAGCTCCTGTGGTGAGGATGTCTTGGAGTGACACACCTCTTCTACAGCAGCTCCGCTTCCTCGTTCATAGACCTTGACGAACAGACCCCCGCTTTAACTGAACGGCGTTGGGGCTAGAAGTTCAGGGCGATGGGCGTTTTGTGCAGGTTCGCGATGGCGGCCGCGTACACCTCCACCAGCCGGGACGCGGTCGCCTGCCAGCCGAACGCCGCCGCGTGCGTACGGGCTCCCGCCGACATCGAGTCGCGCCAGCGCGGCGAGACGACGAAGCGGCGCAGCGCCTGCGCCCACTCCGCCGGGTCGTGGCCGTCCACGAGGAGGCCCGAGACCCCGTCCCGCACGGCGGTGCGCAGCCCGCCCACGGCGGCGGCCGCCACGGGCGTGCCGCAGGCCTGCGACTCCAGGGCGACCAGGCCGAACGACTCGCTGTACGAGGGCACGACCGTCACCGAGGCCGCCCGGTACCAGTCGGCCAGTTCCTCCTGGGGAGCCGGAGGAACGAGGTGGACGACGTCCGAGATGCCGAGTTCGGCGGCCAGCTCGGTGAGCAGGGACGGCCTGGCCAGGCCGTTGCCCGAGGGCCCGCCGACGCAGGCCACGATCAGGCGCCCGCGCAGCGACGGGTCGTCGATGAGCATCCTGGAGGCGGCGCGGAGCAGGACGTCCGGGGCCTTGAGCGGCTGGATGCGGCCCACGAAGAGCAGGACGTGCGCGTCCTGCGGCAGGCCGAGCCGCCGGCGGGCCGCGCCCTGCGAGGCGGGCTGGAAGACGGTGAGGTTGACGCCCGGGTTCACGACGGCGACGCGCTCCTCGACGGCGCCGTACAGGTCGATGAGCTCGCGCGCCTCGTCGACGGTGTTGGCCACGAGGCGGTCGGCGACCTGGACGACCTGTTCCTCGCCGACCACGCGGGCCCGGGGCTCCGGCTTGTCGCCCTGGGCGAGCAGGAGGTTCTTGACCTTGGCCATGGTGTGCATGGTGTGCACGAGCGGCACGCCCCAGCGTTCCTTGGCCAGCCAGCCGACCTGGCCGGAGAGCCAGTAGTGGGAGTGGATGACGTCGTAGCGGCCCGGCTCGTACATGGCCTCGGTCCGCAGCACCCCGGACAGGAAGGCGCAGAGCTGGCTCGGGAGCTCGCTCCGCTCCATCTCCTCGTACGGTCCCGCGGTGAGGTGGCGGACGAGGACGCCTGGGGCGAGTTCGGCCACGGGCGGGAGGTCTCGGGCGGTGGCCCGGGTGAAGATCTCCACTTCCACGCCGAGGTGAGCCAGCCGCTTGGCGGACTCCACGATGTACACGTTCATGCCTCCGGCGTCGCCCGTTCCGGGCTGGTCCAGGGGCGATGTGTGCATGCTGATGGTCGCGACCCGGCTGACCCGTCGTCGCCTCACTCGACACCACCTCCAAGCGAGTTATAACCATTCAAATTTTTGCGACATTCCCGACACATGGTCATAACTGGGTATTTAGGGCGGTCGTCAACGTGTCCCGGGAGGGCTGGCAGGATGAGGGGCATGCGGAGAACGGCTGTGGTGACCGGGGCGAGCAGCGGGATCGGCGAGGCGACCGCGCGGCGGCTCGCCGCCGAGGGTTACGAGGTGGTGGCGGGTGCGCGGCGGCGCGAGCGGCTCGACAAGCTCGCCGCGGAGGTGCCCTCGATCAGGCCGGTGACGTTGGATGTGACCTCCCAGGAGTCGGTCGACGCGCTGGCGGACTCGCTCGAACGGTGCGACGTGCTGGTCAACAACGCCGGTGGCGCCCTCGGCCTCGAATCGGTCGCGGAGGGGCTCCTGGATGACTGGCAGCAGATGTACGACGTCAACGTGCTCGGCTCCCTGCGCATGACCCAGGCGCTCGTCCCCAAGCTCGTCGAGTCCGGCGACGGCGTGCTGGTGATGGTGACCTCGACGGCGGGCCTGGTGTCGTACGAGGGCGGCGGCGGCTACGTCGCGGCCAAGCACGCGCAGACGTCGATGGTCGGGACGCTCCGCCTGGAGCTGGTCGGGCAGCCGGTGCGGATCGTGGAGATCGCGCCGGGCATGGTGCAGAGCGAGGGGTTCGCGGTCACCCGGTTCCGGGGGGACGAGGCGGCCGCGGCGCGCGTCTACGAGGGCGTGCCCGGCCCGCTGACCTCCGAGGACGTCGCCGACGCGATCGCCTGGTGCGTGACCCGCCCCGCCCACGTGAACATCGACCGCATGGTCATCCGCCCGCGGGCCCAGGCCGCCCAGCACAAGGTGCACCGCGTCAGTGGCTAGACCGGCCGGGCCCGCCAAGCCGGGGGGCAGACCGGTCGGCGCCATCACCAGGGGCACGACCGGGCACAACCGGCTGCGGCGCTCCGACCGGTGGATCGCCGCCGCGCACGGCCCGCTGCTGCGGGCCGCCGAGCGTCCCCTCGTCGTGGATCTCGGGTACGGGGCGTCGCACACCACGACGCTGGAGCTGTTCACCCGCCTGCGCCGGGTAGCTCCCCGCGTCGAGGTGGTCGGGATCGAGATCGACCCGGCGAGGGTGGCGGTGGCCAAGCCGTACGAGCGGGAGGGCCTGAGCTTCCGGCTGGGCGGCTTCGAGCTGCCCGTCGCGCGCCCGCCGACGCTGGTGCGGGCCTTCAACGTCCTCAGGCAGTACGGCGAGGCCGAGGCGTGGCACTACTGGGACGTCCTCATAGAGCGACTGGCCCCCGGCGGTGTCCTGGTCGAGGGGACCTCGTCCGAGAACGGGCGGCGCGCGGTCTGGGTGGGGCTCTCTCCGGAAGGCCCCCGGACGATCACGTTCTCGGCCCGTTTCGATGCTTTCGAGCGGCCTTCTGACCTGGCCGACCGGCTGCCGAAGACCCTCATCCACCGGAACGTGCCGGGCGAGCGGATTCATGCGTTCCTGAGCGACTTCGACCACGCGTGGGCGGTGAGCGCGCCGTACGGGGCCCATGGGCTCCGGCAGCGGTGGCTGGCCTCCGTGCGCGCGCTGTCGGGCTCCTGGCCCGTCGCCGGACGGCCGCCGCTCGGCGGCCCGGCCCGGTGGCGGCTCGGCGAGCTGACCCTCCCGTTCTCGGCGGTGGATCCGCGCGTCTAGAGGCGCGACTCGAACACGGCGTAGGCCGCGCTGTCGAACAGCACGAAGCGGACGTCCTCCACGGACGTGTCCGCCTGCCGCACCGTGTCCAGGGCGATCCGCGCGGCGTCGTCCATGGGCCAGCCGTAGATCCCGGTCGAGATCGCGGGGAAGGCCACCGACCTGGCCCCCAGCGAGTCGGCCACCCGCAGCGACTCCCGGTAGCAGGAGGCCAGCAGCTCCGAACGGTCCACCGACATGGAGTACACCGGCCCGACGGTGTGGATCACCCACTTCGCGGGCATGCGCCCGGCCGTCGTCGCGACCGCCTGCCCGGTGGCCAGCCCCTTGCCGTAGTGGCCGGCCCGCAGCTTCCGGCACTCCTCGAGGATCTCCGGACCGCCGCGGCGGTGAATGGCGCCGTCCACGCCTCCGCCGCCCATGAGGGAGGAGTTGGCGGCGTTCACGACGGCGTCCGTCCGCTGCTCGGTGATGTCGCCTTTCACCAACGTGATGCGCATCTCACCGAGAGTGGCATCACCGGCCGCCCCGCGCCAGCACCGCGGTACCTCTGCCGGCCATGCGCATGGCCGGCAGGACCAGCGCGGGCAGCGGCAGGAGCATGGCCACCGCTCCGGCCAGGCGCTGGTCGGCGAGGACGCCGGGCGCGCCGGACGGGGCCGCCAGGGAGATCCAGTCGGCCGCGACCGGAGGCGCGAGCAGCAGGTACGTCCCGGCGGCGAGGTGGGTCAGGGTCACGGCGGCCAGCAGGCGGGCACGGTCACCCCACGTCACCCCGTCCGCCCCGGTCAGGACGCCGAACACCGCCAGGCCGAGACCGAGGAACAGGAGCTCGGTGAGCAGGTGAGGGGCGTAGCCGGACAGCGACCACGGCAACCAGGGCGTGCCGTAGAGGAGGACGAACGCCCCGACGTAGACGGCTGGATGCGCGAGGAACCGGTATCGGCCGGGGACGGCGAACGGGGCGCCCAGGCAGAGCAGGAGCGGGGCGACGACGGTGAGCACCGTGTGCTGGACCGCGTGGACCGACAACATCGCCCGCGCGTAGCTCCCGACCCCGCCGACCAGCACCAGCGTCGTCAGCGCCAGGCCGGCGTACCAGGCGATCGTGCGGCCGGCGGGCCAGGAGGCCGCCCTGCGCACGGTGACCGCGTAGGCGACCGCGGCCAGCATCAGGAGGATCAGTACGGCCGGGTCCAGGCGGAGCTCGGTGATCAACGCCCCGGGGGTGAAGGGGGCGAGCGCGTACTCCAGGGCGGACTGGTCGTGGCCCCCGCCGCCGCCGGGCGGTGGCGGGGTGCGGGACAGGCCGATGGCCAGCCCGACGGCCGCCGCCATCACGATCACCTCGCCGGTGGCCAGGCGGACGAAGGTCCGGCGTACGGACCGGTCGGCGACGCCCGCGACCGTGCGGCGGCGATGGGTCCAGCCGAACAGGGCCAGGAGCACGAGGGCGGCGGTCTTGGCCAGCAGGAGCTGCCCGTACGCGCTCTGCCAGAGGTCGGACGGGGCGCTGAGCCGTACCCAGGCGCTGGCCGCGCCGGAGACGGCCACGGCGGCGAAGCAGCACAGGGCGAGGGCGCTGAACCTGGGCAGCACCGTCGGCAGGTGCTCGGAGCGGCGGAAGTGGACGAGCACCGCGACCAGGCCGCCGACCCAGATCGAGACCGACACCAGGTGCGACATCAGGGCGGAGACGGCGATGTCGTGATCGCCCGCGGAGGCCGCATGCCCGACGTAGGCGGGCGGCAGCAGCCCGAACACGGCGACCGCCAGCCGGACCCCGGCGGGCAGCCGCCAGGTGAGGCCCACGACGACGGTCGCGGCCAGCACCACGAGCATGGCCTGGGTCTGCGGGATGGAGGTGCCGAACTCCAGCAGATCGGGCGAGGCGAGCAGATCGCCGGCGGGCAGCGGGATGAGGTTGGACAGCGTGAGCACGTAGCCGAGCGCGGTCGCCAGGGCCCAGCCGAGCGCCCACCAGCCGGCCGCGCGGCGGCACGACCGGGACTCGGGCGAGGAGGCGGGCGCGAGGAGGGCGGCGGTGAGCGTTCCGACGGAGCCGACCGCGCACACGTCGAAGCAGAACCGGGCCAGGGGCAGCCCCCACTCGGTGAACGGCCCGGCGGTGGGCAGCCCGGGAAGCTCCGGCCTGATGGCCCCGCCGAACCGCAGGACGAGGACCAGCACCACGACGCCGGCGGCCACCGCCGCGCCGGCGTAGGTCCTGGCCGGCTTTCCTTCCGCGACCGACGGGAACGCCCTGGCCATGGGTCAGCCCGCTTGCTTGGCGATCTCGGCCAGCTCCGCTTTCTGCGCCTTGATGATCTTGTCGGCCAGCTCCAGCGTGGGCCCGTGCTTGCCCGACTTCTTGACGGTCTCGGCCATCATCACGCCGTGCTCCAGGTGCCCCGACAAAGCCGTCAGCCACTCCTTGTCGAAGCCGGAGCCGGCCTTCAGCTCCGAGCCCATCTGGGTGGTCGGATCCGGCGGCAACTGCTCCTGCCAGGACTGCAGCCACGACGTCATCATGTCGATGTCGGCCTTCTCCTCCGCGATGAGCTTCTTGCTCAGGTCACGCACGTAGGGGGATTTGCCGCTCTTGACCGCCACCTCGGCCAGCTGGATCGTCTGCTGGTGGTGTGTGATCATCTCCTGGCTGAAGACCACGTCCGCCTGAACGTGTGTCGACGTGCTGTCCGCCGAGGCGGCGCACCCGGCCGCCAGCACGAGACCGAGCAGGGCCACAACCGCTGTACTCCAACGCATGCACGGAGATACGCACGACACAGAGACAAGGTTCACACGCCCCGAATGCCAGCTCGACAGGTTGTAGAGCTAGCCTGTAGGGCGTGAAGGGTCTTGGCGAGCTTGAGCGCAGCATCATGGACATCCTTTGGGCGGAGAACGGCGCGCTGACCGCCCGTGAGGTCGGCAGGCTCATCGCCGACCGCGACCTTGCCCCCACCACGGTGATGACCGTGCTCGACCGCCTCACCCGTAAGGGGTTCCTCCAGCGCACCCGGGACGGCCGCGCGTGGCGGTATCAACCGGCCGAAAGCCGCGACGCGTACATCGCCGAGCTTATGCTGGAAGCCTTGGACATGACGGGCGACCGATCGGCCGCCCTGACCCGCTTCGCACAGGCCGTGTCGGGCATGGAAGCGGAGATCCTGCGCAGAGCCCTTACGGAGCTGGAGGAAGAGTGATCACGGCAGCGGCGCTGGCAGCGCTCGCCACGGCGTGCGCGGTTGGCTCCTGGCGTTTCACGACTGCCCGGTGGACCTCACGCGCTCCCCGGCTGGCCATCATCGTCTGGCAGTCCCTGGGCGTGTCCTGGGGCCTGGCCACCACCGGCGCCATGCTCGCCTACGCGGTCCAGCCGTACGGCGAGGGGGTGCTGCCCGGGCTGATCGCGTTCGCGCAGGGCGAGGCGCCGCTGGAGGCGTGGGACCCGCTGCACGTACTGGCCCTGATCGCGGGGCTCACCGCCCTGACCGTGCTGATCGCGGTGCTGCTCACCGCGGGTGTGCAGGCGCTGCGCGCACGCCGGCGGCACCGCATGCTGCTCGCGCTGATCTCCCACGACGACCCCGGCGTCCCCGGGGTTCGGGTGCTCGCCCACCCCGGCGCCGCCGCGTACTGCGTGCCCGGCCTGCGCTCGCAGGTCGTGGTGAGCGAGGGCGCGCTCAAGCTGCTGTCGGAGGACGAGATGGCGGCCGTGCTCGCGCACGAGGCCGCCCACGTGCGCGAGCGGCACGACCTGGTGCTGCTGCCGTTCGCCGCGCTGCGCAGGGCGCTGCCCTGGTCGAAGGTGGTGGCCGACGCGCAGGCGCAGGTGGAGCTGCTCGTCGAGATGGCCGCCGACGACCGCGCCCGGCGCTACTGCTCGCCGCGCAGGCTGGCTACGGCGCTGCTCAGGTTCGGTACGGCGGGCGCCATGCCGACCCCGCACGGCATGCTCGGCGTGCACGCCAAGCACGTCATGGCCAGGGTCGACCGCCTGATCAAGCCGGGTCCCGAGCTGGCCGCCCCGGTGCGCTACGGCTACATCGCACTCTCTGCGACGTTGGTCACCTCGGCGCCTCTCCTGTGGGTCTTCCAGCTCTGACCTGCTTGCTGGCGTTAACCACCCTGTTTGCAATTGCAAGCACTACGGGGCAGACTATGAGGCATGGCACTACCCAAGGTCGGCTCGATCGGTGAATACATCCGCGAGCAGCGGCAGCAGGCGAAGATCTCGCTGCGCCAGCTCGCGGCGGCGGCGGGGGTCTCCAACCCCTACCTGAGCCAGATCGAGCGTGGGCTGCGCAAGCCGAGCGCGGAGATCCTCAACCAGATCGCCAAAGGTCTGCGCATCTCCTCGCAGGCGCTCTACGTGCAGGCGGGCCTCATCGAGGACCGCGAGCCGCCAAGTGACGTCATCACGGCGATCAGGGCCGACACGCACCTCACCGAGCGGCAACGCCAGGTGCTGATTGATATCTATGAGTCGTTCCGTAAGGAGAAGCGCGCCGAGGACGAGCAGACCTCCCAGAATGCTCATCCTCGACGCGACTCCGGATCGGACGACGAACCGCTGCCGGAAGAGTTTCTCGCCGCTCTTGAGCCCTATACGGCGACCTCCGGCAACGGCAACGTCACCCAGGAAACCAAGGAAGGTTAACCCATGACGCTCGCAACCGAGGTCAAGAAGCTTACGGAGTCCAAGCCGTTCTACGCCGTCGCGGGTGTCGGCGACTTCGCGGTCGAGAAGCTCCGTGAGCTGCCCGAGCAGCTGCAGAAGCTCCAGTCGCGCCGCACCGAGCTGACCAAGGACCTGCCGGAGATGGCCCGCGTTTACGCCGGCAAGGCCGAGAGCTTCGCCAAGGAGTTCCCGGAGAAGGCCCGCGGCTACGCCGACCAGCTCGCCGGCAGGGCCACCGAGGCCTACGAGGACTTCGCCACGCGCGGCCGCCGGGTCGTCAGCAAGACGAGCGGCGACGTGGCGCTGGAGCTCGAAGAGGTGTCGCAGGCCGCCAAGCCCGCCACGCCGGCCAGGAAGCCCCGCACCACGAAGGCCAAGGCCTGATTTGTCGGAAAGCCCGTCTCCCGAGGGAGGCGGGCTTTCCGCTTTGGGGTGCCCGTCTGTCAGGGTCGCCTATTAGGCTGAAGCCGATTTCATAGCGGCGTGGTGCGGAGCCAACAACATGAATTTGATCAACAGTGTCCTCAATCTCCTCTTCCTGGTGCTCGCCGCCGTCATCTTCGGCATGTCGGCCTACGCGCTCGTGCACGCGCTGCGGGTGCCGACCGGCGCTTTCGTCTCGGCGGGCAAGCTGCAGAAGAACATCTGGCTGCTGATCCTGGCGCTGGCGACGCTGTTCTCGGTGGGCGGGGCCTGGAGCTACTTCACCGCCTTCCTCATCGTCGGCGGCATCGAGTTCATCGGCCTGGGCGCCCTGGGTTTCTTCTCGATCATCGCGGCCATCGCCGCCACGATCTACATCGTGGACGTCAAGCCGGCCGTCAAGGGCATGGGCGGACGGGGCAACAACGGCCCCTACGGCCCCTGGTGATCCGACCCGGGCGTTAGGCTGCCGACATGACCTACGACCTCCACGGGCGCACGCAGCGGCTGGAACTGTCCGACCAGGTCCTCCGCGACTTCGAGGCCGTCGTGCTGGACGCGACGCCCGAGGGGATCGTGCTGGACCGGTCGGCGTTCTACCCGGGTGGCGGCGGCCAGCCGGCGGATCACGGAGTGCTGATCTGGCAGGGCGTCGAGACCCGCGTCGTGGGGGTGCGCAAGGGCGACGACCTCCAGCTGATCCCGGCCGAGGGCGACCCGATCCCGCCGGTGGGCACCGTGGTCCAGGCGGCGGTGGCCGACGAGCGGCGCTCGGCCCTCATGCGTACGCACTCGGGGCTCCACGTGCTGTGCGGGGTGGTGTTCAGGGACTACGGCTGCCTCGTCACCGGCGGCAACATGGACGAGCTCAGCGCGCGGATGGACTTCAACCTGCCCGAGGTGCCCGCCGGGTTCAAGGAGGCCGTCGAGGACGCCTGCAACGCCGAGATCGCCGCCGACCGGCGCATCGACGTACGCGTCCTGCCGCGCAAGGAGGCGTTCGAGATCCCCGACATCATCCGCACGGCCACCAACCTGGTGCCGGAGAGCGTCCAGGACGTGCGGATCGTCGACATCGTGGGCCTCGACACGCAGGCCGACGGCGGCACCCATGTGGCCTCCACCAAGCAGATCGGCCACATCAAGGTGGCCAAGATCGAGAGCAAGGGCCGCGGCTTCCGCCGGCTGCGCATCCAGATCTCCGGCTAGCCGATCACCTTGGCGAGGCCGTCGAGCAGCGGGCCGAGCCCGAACTCGAAGAGCCGGTCCAGGTCGAGGTCGAAGTCGCCGTCCAGCTCGGTCACGACCGCGGCGAAGGCGCGATATTCGCCGGACTCGGCGACCCGTTGCAGATGCTCCTCCTGCCCGGCCATGAACTCGTCGGCGCTGAGCCCCGTGGTGGCCTGGGCCTGCCGCTCCAGCTCGAGGTTGGCGGCGATGCCCTGCACGTAGCTGTAGACGAGGGTGTGCACGTGCATCTTGGCCGTGGCGTCGAGCCTGGTGCCCGCCAGCGCGGCCATGACCCACTCCGTGTGCCTGAGCAGGCTGGCCGAGGGCAGCGGCCTGGTCAGCGAGGTGACGCCGGCCATCCACGGGTGCGCGCGGTAGCCGGCCCACTGAAGCCGGGCCGATGTCTCCAGCCTGGCGCGCCAGCCGTCCGGGGGCTGCTCGGGCAGGGGGAACTCGTCGATGACGGCTTCGATCATCAGCAGGACCAGGTCGTCCTTGCCGCTCACGTGGCGGTAGAGGGACATGGTGGCCATGCCGAGCCGGTCGGCGAGGCCGCGCATGGTCAGCTCGGACAGGCCCTCGGCGTCGGCGATCTCGACGGCGGCCCGTACGATGCGCTCTCGCGTCACATCGTTTCCTGAAATATCCGGCCGCCGGGCCGCCGCGCGGCCCCCGCGCGGCTCCGCCACGATCGTCCCCACGCGCGGCTCGGCGACCACGACGCCCTCCTGGGCCAGCAGCGCGAGCGCCTTGGCGGCGGTGGCCAGGGCGACTCCCCGGTCTCTGGCGAGCTGCCTGGTGGACGGGACACGGTCTCCGGGGCGGAGCCGGCCGTCGGCAATGCGGCGCTTGATGTCGGCGACGATCTCGGCGTAGGGCGCTGCCATCCGATTCTCCTGTACTAGTACAGATCTTGCCATCATACGCTTGCGAGCTGCTGTCTGTACTGCGTACATTCAGCGTACAACGTCAACTTCTGCGGCAAGGAGCAGATCATGAAGGTGCTCATCTCGGGTGCGAGTGTCGGCGGCCCCGTCCTGGCGTACTGGCTGCGGCGGCACGGGTACGAGACCACGCTCGTCGAGCGGGCCCCGGCCCCGCGCAAGGGCGGCCAGGCCATCGACATCAGGGGCGCCGCGCTGGACGTGGTCGCGAAGATGGGTGTCATCGAGCAGATCAGGGCCCTGCGGACGACCATGCGCGGCATGTCCATGGTGGACGGCGACGGCAACGAGCTCATGCGCAGCTACGAGGAGACGGTCAGCGGTGGCCGGTTCGACAGCCCGGACATCGAGATCATGCGTGACGACCTGACCGCCATCCTCACCTCGGCCTCGGGCGCCGAGTACGTCTACGGCGACTCGATCGCCACCCTCGACCAGGACGCCGGCGGCGTGGACGTGACGTTCGACAGCGGCGGCCGGGGGCGCTACGACTACGTGTTCGGCGCCGACGGCCTGCACTCCAACGTGCGCAGGCTCACCTTCGGCCCGGAGGCGCAGTTCCTCAGCCACCTCGGCATGTACGTCTCCATCTTCACCGCCGACAACTTCCTCGGCCTGGACCACTGGCAGACCTGGTTCCGCGAGGGCGACACGGGAGGCGCTCTCTTCAGCGACCGGGACGCCACCGTGCTGCGGGTCAACCTGGGCTTCGGCGCGGGCCCCATCGACTACGACCACCGGGACATCGAGCAGCAGAAGCGCCTGGTCCAGGAGCAGTGCTCGGGGCTGCGCTGGGAGGTCCCCAAGCTGCTGGAGGCCATGTGGAAGGCCGACGACTTCTACTTCGACGCCATGGCCCAGGTCAAGATGGAGCGCTGGTCGAAGGGCCGGGTCGCGCTGATCGGGGACGCGGGCTACTGCGCCTCGCCGCTGTCGGGGCAGGGCACCAGCCTGGCGGTGGTGGGGGCGTACGTGCTGGCGCAGGAGCTCGGCAGGGACCCCATCGGGGCCTTCGACCGGTACGAGGAGCGCATGCGCCCGTTCGTCGCGCAGAACCAGGCGCTCGCCCTGGAGAACCCCGGCCAGGGCGCCTCTCCGGAGAGCGTTCAGCGGGCGGCAACCAGCATCACGCTGGACTGACAGGCACGAACCGATACGATTTGCCGCCATGGGTATCAGACTCACGATGGCCGCGCTCGGGGCCACCGCTCTGACGTTGACCGCCGCACCCGCGCACGCAGCGGGCGCCGGGATCACGGACGAGGTGACGATGACCCTCGGCAAGAACGGCACCCTGCACGTGGTCGAGAAGATCAGCGGGGCGTCGGGTGAGCTCAAGCGGACGTTCATCACCCGGACGCGGTACGACGACGGCAACGACCGCGTCTACCAGATCTCGAACGTCAAGGGCGGCACCCTCGCCGGCGACGTGCTCACCGTGAAGGGCGACGGAACGGTCGAGTACGACGTCAAGGGGGCGGTTGCCACCTCGGGCGGTGTCGAGGAGCTGCGCTGGTTCGCGGTGAACGGCTGGAGCCAGCCGGTCGCCAAGGCGACGGTCAAGGTGAACGGCCCCGGGCAGGTCCAGAACCTGTCCTGCTTCGCCGGCGAGCTGACCTCGGCGATCGGCTGCACGTCGGCCTCCATGGACCACTCGGCCACCGAGGCCGACTTCGAGCAGGAGAACATCACCTCCGGCCAGGCCCTGACCGTGGTCGTCGGCTACCCCAAGGGGTCCAGCTCCGGCGCCCCCATCCTGGAGAAGCGCTTCTCGCTGGCCTCGGCGTTCACCCTGAACACCATCACCGGCGGCGCCCTGGCCGGCCTGCTGGTGCTGCTGCTCGGCGGCGTCGCCCTGCTCTACTGGACGCGCGGCCGTGACTCCAGGGCCGCCGGCCACGCGCAGGGCCCGGTCGATCCCGTGCAGAACGGCCACTTCTCCCCGCCCGACGGGGTACGGCCCGGCCAGATCGGCACCTTGGTGGACGAACAGGCCGACGTGGTCGACGTGACCGCGACGATCGTCGACCTCGCGGTCCGCGGCTACCTGCGGATCGACGAGCAGCCGCGCCAGACGTACGACGCGCCGGACTGGATGCTGGTCAGGCTGCCGAACGCGCCGGTCAACGCGCTGCTGCCGTACGAGCGTGCCCTGTACGACGCCATCTTCGACGGGCGGGACGCGGTGCTGCTGTCACAGCTGTCCGGCTCGTTCGCGGCCCACCTGGGCAAGGTGCGCGACGCCCTGTACGCCGACGTGGTCAGGCAGGGCTGGTTCGCCCGCCGGCCCGACACCGAGCGCACCAGATGGACGACGATCGGCGTGGCGCTCATCGCGGTCGGCGTGCTGGCCACGGCGGGGCTGGCCTGGTTCACCACGTACGGGCTGCTGGGTCTGGCCGTGATCATCGCGGGCGGCGCGCTGGCGGTCGGCGGGCAGTACATGCCCGCCAAGACGGCCAAGGGCTCGGCGGCGCTGGCGCACACGATGGGCTTCCGGCAGTACCTGTTCTCCGGCGAGCTGGGGGACGTGCCGGAGCAGCACCGCGTGGAGCTGTTCTCCCGGTATCTGCCCTACGCGGTGATCTTCGACGGGGTGGAGCACTGGTCGCGGGTGGTGGCCTCGGTCACGGGGAACGGCCACCAGTCCGACAACCTGTACTGGTACCACGGGCCCGCGGAGTGGGACCTGTCCAAGTTCGCCGGGTCGATGCGGACGTTCACCACGACGACCTCGGGCGCCATCTCCGCCACCCGCCAGTTCCGCACCCTCTAACGGAACCGCGCCCTCTTACGGCACTCGATCTCTAACGGAACCGGAGCTCTAACGGCACCGGAGCTCTAACGGAACCGGAGCTCACCCACCGGCCGGCCGCCGCCGAGCACCGGCGGGGCGGCCAGCTCGGCCAGCTCGGGCGCGTCCAGGCCGAGCGAGCGCAGGGCCGCCACCGTGACGGGGACGCGGGCGCGCTGCGACCCGTCCTCGATCTTGACGGTGCCCGCGCGCCCGTCCTCGAACACGAACGCGTCGAACGCCTCCGCCCCAGCCTTCAGCATCAGCCCGGGCAGCGCGCGCATCAGCTTGGCCTCGGGGCGGTCGGTGCCCGAGGTCCACTCTGGATACGTGCTCATCGCGTCGAAGATCTTGCGCTCGTACGAGTCGGGGGACGACATCGGGAACGCCCTGAACGCCTTCGTCACGCCGAGCATCGACACGAAGAACAGCGGCGCCCCGCACCCGTCCACCCCGGACGCCGCCACCCGCTCCCCCGTCAGGTCCTCCACGGTCTCGCGGATCGCCCGCTGGAGCGGGTGCTTGGGCTCGAGGTAGGACTCGGTGGGCCAGTCGTTCAGCACGCAGGTGGCGAGCATGGCGGCGTGCTTGCCCGAGCAGTTCATGTAGACGCGGCCGCGTTCCGTGACATTCCGGTCGAACGGGTAGTCCTCGGGGCACAGCAACGCCGACTCCTCCAGCCCCGCACCCGCCAGGATCTTCCTGACGCCGTCCACGTGGAACGGCTCGCCCGAGTGCGAGGCGCAGGCCAGCGCCAGCAACTCCCCCTCCAGCCCGAGCCCGGAACGGAGCATGCCGAGCGCCTGGAGCGGCTTCATCGACGATCGTGGCGACGCGGGAACATGCACCGCGCCCTTCGCCTCGACCGGGCGTCCTTCCGCGTCCACGGTCAGCATGCGAGCCTGATGCGTGGACTCCACGAACCCGGATCGGACAACTTCCACAATCATCGACATTTCGCTTCCCCTTTCGGCACGAGTCTACGGACCGTTCGTCCTGGTCCCTGCCTGGCTCCTTCGCGGTCTCGACCCTGGCCCCTTCGCGGGCTCTGCCTGGTTCCTTCGCGGTCTCTGGGTTCCTTCGTGGGCCAGAATGGGGTGCCATGCGAGCAGTGGTGCAGAGAGTGAGTTCGGCGTCGGTGGTGGTCGACGGTCAGACGGTCGGGGCCATCGACGAGCCCGGCCTGCTGGTGCTGGTGGGCGTCACCCACACGGACACGCGGGCCGAGGCCGCCAAACTCGCCGCCAAGCTCTGGGGCCTGCGCATCCTGCCCGGCGAGAAGTCCTGCTCGGACGTGTCGGCGCCGCTCCTGGTGATCAGCCAGTTCACCCTGTACGGAGACGCCCGCAAGGGACGGCGGCCCACCTGGCAGGCGGCCGCCCCTGGGCCGGTCGCGGAGCCGCTGGTGGAGGCGGTGGTGGAGGAGCTGCGGGAGTTGGGGGCGCACGTGGAGACGGGCGTCTTCGGCGCCGACATGAAGGTGTCGCTCGTCAACGACGGCCCGATCACCCTCATCCTCGACTTCTGACCTCCCTTGGGCCGTCCTCCCTGCCAGGCGCACACGGCGCGCACGCCTGGCACACGTACACAGAGGCGACCACCGGACCTCGGACCTCAGGACCCGGACGTTGGGACCCGGACCTCAGGCCCCGGAAGGTCAGCGGATGCGACGGCGGAGTGCCGGGTCGATGGAGACGTTCCGCCCCGCGTCCGGCGGCACGATGACCTCCTGGGCAGCGGCCACCCCACCGGCCAGCAGCGGCGCGTCCACCGACACCGTGCGCTTGACCACCGCCAGCGCGATCGGCCCGAGCTCGTGGTGCCGGGCGGCCGACCCGACCACCCCGACCTCCTGGCTCTCGAAGATCACCGGATCACCGTGGGCCGGCAGCGTGTCGACACTGCCGTCGAGGTGCAGGAACACCAAGCGCCGCGGCGGATGCCCGAGATTGTGCACCCGGGCGACCGTCTCCTGGCCGCGATAGCACCCCTTGCTCAGGTGCACGGCTGAACCGATCCATCCCACCTCATGGGGGATCGTCTTGTGGTCGGTGTCGAACCCCAGCCGCGGCCGGTGCGCCTCGATCCGCAGAGCCTCGTACGCCCACAGCCCAGCCAGTGGCTTGCCCAGGTGGTCGGGCAGCTCGTCGCGCGGCACCAGGAAGTCCTCCGTGGACGTGGACAGCACGGCCAGGTCGTCGGCCCGCGACACCTCGACCCGCAGCATGAACCGCATCCGGTCGAGGTAGTCGATCAAGCTCTGCGCGGTGCCCGGCTCGACATGCGCCAGCAGGCTCTCACCGTCGTCGACGAGCGTCAGGTGGTGCAGCACGTGGCCCTGCAGGTCGAGATCAAGCGTCTGCGTCCACTCGCCTGGCTGCAGCGTGTCGAGCTTCTGCGAGGTCAGGTCGTTGAGCCATTTCAGCCGGTCGACGCCGGAGATACGGACGACCTCACGGTTGCTGCGGTCGACGACCGCCTCACCCTTGGCCAGCGCACGCTGCTCGGCGAACAGATCGCCGTAGTGCGCGGCTACGTCGGAATCCGGCCCATCGGCCGCGACGGCACCGGGGAGATCGAGCAGAGGGCTACGCATGCCCTCCAGGCTATCGGCACTGACGCCAACGCCCGAAAACACCCACCCACCCGCCTACACCAACCGCCCAACCCCGGAAACGCTCACGCACCCACCAAACCCAAAAACAACCACTCGCCCACCCACGGACGCCGCCCGAAAACCGAAAGTAACCATGCGCATACTCAGGGCAACCGCTCAACGCTTGGAAACGCCCACGCGGACGCCTACGACACCCACCCAAACCGGGGCACGACCACCCACCGACCTACAGCAGCCACCCAACGCCCGCGTCCGGCCACCCCCCGACCTACGGCAGCCACCCAACACCAGGACACGACCCACCGACCTACGGCAGCCACCCGACGCCCGCGTCCGACCACCGCCCCAACTCCCGGCAGACCCGAGCACGCCCCAACTCCGGACAGTCCCGACCACGCCTCAACTCCCGGCAGTCACGGCTTCCGGCAGTCACGGCAACGCCCGAAGGCGGCGGCCGTCCTCCCGCCCCGCTATCGGCAGTTGCGGCACCGGCCGAAGACGGTCAGATGATGCACATCCGCGACGAACCCCAGCTCCTCGTCCAGCCCTTTGACCAGACCATCCGCCAGCTCGGGCCGCACCTCGAACACCTCGTCGCACCCCCGGCACACCAGGTGCACGTGATCGGCCTCAGCGGCCAGGTGGTAGGTCGGCGCACCGTGGCCCAGATGCGTGTGGGTCACCATGCCGAGCTCTTCGAGCAGCTCCAGTGTCCGGTAGACCGTGGAGATGTTCACACCACGCGCGGTCTCGCGGACCTTGACGCAGATCTCCTCGGGCGTGGCGTGCTCCAACGTCTTGACCGCCTCAAGGACGAGCTGGCGCTGCGGGGTGACCCGGTAGCCCTTGGCGCGGAGTTCCTCATGCCACTGCGTCTCCGTCATGCCCTGAGTGTACGGCCCAGGGATATTCACTTGCCCGTTTCGAGCAGGAGCGCATAGCGTCTTTGGTACGCGGAAAGGAGGTGGTCCAAACAATGGTGAATCATAGTTGGGCTAGCGAGGTGGTTGTCCGCTAACGTCGCGGACTGTTGTCTCGTGACGTATGCGAATACGAGGCAACCACCGGGGCCCCTGGCAGCCGGAGGGCGGGACTCTGATCCCGACCATGGTCCATCCGGCCCACCTGCCGAGCAGGTGGAGTGCGTCCGGGGCCCTTCTTCATGTTCACGTCGAGAAACCCAGCCGAGCCCAGCCGCACGGACCGTGACGGACAGACACCTCGCTCGTGAAAGCAACGCCCGTCGCTTCAGGACGTGACCGAGCAACTGCTCCCAAGAGCACAATCGAGGCCACTCCCCCGACCATCGATATCCCGGCCACCGATATCTCGTCATCAAGATCGCTACGCCGCGAAGAGCGACCTCATGGCAGAAAGCAAGCTCGGGACGAAAGCGTAGCCCCGAGCCGAAGCGCAGGCTCAAGCCGAAGCACAGACGCGGCGCGAAGCGTAGGCCCGGGGCGAAGGGCAGACACGGGGCGAAGCGCAGGCCCAAGACCAAGCACAGACACGAGGCGAAGCGCCTGCTTAGTGCTCACCCCGCGCCACGACGCCAAGCTTCTCGCACGCGTCCCGATAGAGCTGCACCACAGCCTTACGCACCTGGGCCCGCTCGGTGAGCGTCTCCCCCCAGGGCACCCGCACCCGCTCCCCACCGTCGACCGTGAACTCGATCGCCTCGGCATCCACGTCACTCGTCACCGCCGAGGTGGCGTCGGGCCGGCCACCGAGCGCCCGCACGATGATCAGCGAGTCCTCGGCGTGGTCGTCATTCATGTGACGCTTGATCGCCTCGACGGCGTCAGCGGTGAAGGGCGTGCTCATACCGGCTCAAGCTACCTTCTTCAGCTCCGCCGACATATGGTCCGTGAGCGGGTGACCCACGGCCGCCATCTCGTACGCCCACATCAGGTTGCCGTTGACCAATCCGTACAGCCGGTGCCCCGCCGTGTACTCCTTGGCGGAGGCGGTGCGGGCCACGACGTCCGTCCGCAGCTCGATCTTGTGGAAGACGACCTCGCCGATGTAGATCTCGACGATCCCGGTCGGGTGGGCGAGCACCACCTCGATCTGCCTGTCGGGCTGCACGCGCCAGTATCCCGACTCGGTGGCCAGCGGCTTGACCCGGTTTCCGTCCTGGTCGAGCAGCCAGGTGCGGCTCACGTAGCTCAGGAACGGCTTCCCGTTGTGCCCGAACTCGATCTCCTGCCCGAAGTTGAAGCTCTCGATCGTCGGGTAGCCGCCCACGCCGGCGCCTTCCCACCGGCCGAGCAGGAACGCGATGGGCTCCAGGTCGGGGTGCACCTCAGGTTCTTCCATGCTCCCCAAGCGTAGTGCTCCTGGCTCGCCGTACAGCCTCGGTGTACAGCTCGGTGGTGAGATCATCACGGCCGATGCCGACTTCCGCCATCAGCTGCTCGATCACCCGCAAAGCACCGGACACCGCGTCGGGCTCGACCACTGCCTCGACTTCAAGAAACGTACCGTCGAGCTCAGGGATCATCACGAGCGTCGCCAGCAAAGAAAGCCCCGACTCCAAAATCTGGTAGTTCCTACACCGCTTTTCGTACCGGATCACTTCATGCAGCCCGAGCTTACGCAGCACAGCCTCCATCGCCACCGGGTCGTCGACGCGGGTCTCGTACTCAGGCTTGGACCCGCTGACCGGGTCGACGCTGGGCTCCTTGAACGTGAGCAGGCTCACCGCACCGTCGTCCACCACCCTCACCCGGACCTCCTTCCCGTCCCGGGAGTACTGGAGATCGGGAGTGTCGTAGTAGACGTCGCGGTAGACATTGGCCGTCTCCGACGCCCGCTCCCGCAACGCGGCCCGCACACCGGCGGGATCCCGCACAACAGCCTTCAACTCAGCCTCGATCCGCAACGCTCCTCCTTCGGCATCCCCGCCGGAGCCTGTGGGCAGTGTCCTTCGATATCCCCTGCGAAAGCCCGCAGAGCAGCCTCCTTCGGCACCCCTACGGAAACCCGCAGAGCAGCGTCCTTGGACATCCCCAGCGAAAGCCCATCGAGCGGTGTCCTTAGACATCCCCTGCGGAAACCCGCAGAGCAGCCTCCTTCGGCACCCCCTGCGGAAACCCGCAGAGCAGCCTCCTTCGGCATCCCTGGGGAAGCCCGTGGGGCGGTGTCCTTCGCGGCGCCTCTTCGGTCAACATGAGGTCTTCCTGTGCGGGTTTTTGTGTATTCGGTTGGAGTCCTTCGCCGGGAGACGGGGGGCGTTAGGGTGACGAATATGGAACGATCGCTGGTGATCAAGGTGACCGCCGGGGCAGATGCCCCTGAGCGGTGCAACCAGGCGTTCAATGTCGCGGCCGCCGCGCTAGCGAGTGGTGTGCCCGTTTCGCTATGGCTGACCGGCGAGGCGTCGTGGTTCGCGCTGCCGGGGAGGGCCAAGGAGTTCAGCCTGCCGCACGCCGCGCCGCTCACCGACCTCCTCGACGCCGTACTGGCGGCAGGGCGCGTGACACTCTGCACCCAGTGCGCGGCCCGTAGGAACATCACCGTGGATGATCTCATCGACGGGGTGCGCATCGCGGGTGCACCGGCGTTCGTCGAGGAAGTAGTCAGGGAAGGCGCCCAGGCGCTGGTCTACTGATCTTTCGGGGAGTCGTACCTCGCGGACCAGCGCCATGATCGTCCGGTCCACGACGCTGAGCTTGTTCTTTAAGGTCCGAGATCGCGTTTGGTGGTCAGGGACGTGGGCCGCTTGTTGACTTTCCCCAGGTCGTAGCGGGGAGCGCGGCTTCGGTTGCGGGAGCCGGGCGGCCGTCCAGGGCC
>NZ_JBIEIS010000090.1:0-20516 GCF_043496855.1 Nonomuraea sp. JJY05 | reverse complement strand
GCCGCGTTCCCGTAGCCGCCCGATCAGCCGGTAGAGCAGCTCGACCTCGTGCTCGGCGAGCGCCGCGCTGGGCTCGTCCATGACGACGAGCCGGGCGTTCACCGACAGCGCCTTGACAATCTCCACGACCTGCTGCTGGGCCACCGACAAGCGCTTGACGGCATCACGCGGGCCGAAGGAGTTCTCGCCGAGCTCGTCGAGGAGCCGGGCGGTCGCCTGCTCCATGGCGGCCCGGTCGACCAGGCCGCGCCTGACGGGCTCGCGCCCGAGGAAGACGTTCTCGGCGACGGTGCGCTCGGGCAGCAGGTTGAACTCCTGGTAGATGATCGCGATGCCGGAGCGCTGCGCGTCCAGGGGGTGGCCGAAGGAAACCGGCCGGCCGTCGATCTCGACGGTGCCCTCGTCCGGCGCGTGCACCCCGCAGATGATCTTCATGAGGGTGGACTTGCCGGCGCCGTTCTCGCCGACGACGGCGTGCACCTCGCCGGCCGCCACGTCCAGGTCGACGCCGGACAGCACCCGTACGCCCAGGAAGCTCTTGCCGATGCCGCGCATGCTCAGCACTCGGTCCACCCCCCGGTCCGCGCCGAGGTCAGGACGGCCTCGCAGATGGCGGCGGCTCGGGCGCCGTCCGCGAACACCGGCAACCCGTCACGGTGCTCGCCACGGAGCGCGGCGTAGGTGTCGGCGACGAAGGCGTCGAAGCAGTCGTGGTAGCCCTGAGGGTGTCCGGCCGGGAGCGGCGAGTAGGGCTGGGCCGCCTCGGACAGAATCGTCGGGTCGCGCATGAGCGCCCGCGATCCGCTGCGGTCGCCGACCCAGAGAAGCTCGGGCTGCTCCTGGTCGAACGCGAGGCTCGCCTCGGTGCCTGAGATCTCCAGGAACAGGCGGTTCTTGCGGCCCGGGGAGACCTGGCTCGTGGCCAGCGTGCCGACGGCGCCGGAGGCGGTGCGGAACTGGACGGTCGCCACGTCCTCCGTCACGACGGGCGCGTTGGTCGCCCGACTGGACTGGACGATGGCGGTCTGCGCGCAGACGCTGACGATGCGGTCGGCGGTGACGAACTCCGCCAGGTCGCACCAGTGGGAGCCGATGTCGGCGAATGTCCGGCTGGGCCCGCCGAGCTCGGGGTCCACCCGCCAGTTGTCGTCGTCCGGGCGGAGCAGCCAATCCTGCAGATAGCTTCCCTGGATCAAGCTGATCCTGCCGATGTCGCCGCGGGCGACCCGTTCCCGCGCCTCCCGCACCATGGCGTGGAAGCGGTACACGAACGGCACCGTCGCGACCAGTCCCGCCTCGGCCGCCCGGCCCGCCATGAGCGCGGCGGTCATCGCGTCGCCGGCCAGCGGTTTCTCGCAGACGACGGCCAGCCCGGCCGACAGCGCTTTGAGGACGAACGGGGCGTGGAGATGGTTGGGGGTGCAGATATGCACCAGATCGATCTCGCCCGACTCGATGAGCTCGTCGGCGGAGGCGAAGACCCTGGCAGCACCCAGTCCGGCCTCCTGCGCCTTCTCTAATCGCGATCCGGCCACCCCGGCGATCGTTGCCCCGGCCATGCGCGCGGCGCGGGCATGCACCCGGCCCATGAAACCGGTGCCGACGATCCCTACACGAGGAGCATCATCCGGTTTCCGGCTTATGTCCTTCATGTTGCCGGATGCTAGATCGCACTTATGCCGACGGTCAAGCAAAAGCTGAAGTGTAAATGGCATAATGGCGCATGAGGGATCATAGGAAGTGTGCATCTCTCGACGAAATGGAGCGCTTGTTGACTGAGAGCATGCTGACCGGCACAAGTGGCCCGGCGGCCGGAGCGGGGGCTCTGCTCTCGCTCCTGCGCGACGGGCGGGCCCGCACCCGCGCTGAGTTGGTCGAGCTCACCGGCCTGGCGCGGTCCACGGTGTCCCTGCGCCTCGACGCCTTGCTGAGTCAGCGCTGGGTGGTGCCGGCCGACGACGTGATCTCCTCTGGCGGCCGTCCGGCGACGGCGTTCGCCTTCAACAAGAGTGCGCGGATCGTACTCGCGGCTGACCTGGGTGCGACGCACGCCAGGCTCGCCGTGACCGACCTGGCGGCCACGATGCTGGCCGAGCAGGAAGTGGAGATGCCCATCGCCCGCGGTCCGGAGGCCGTGTTGACCTGGCTCGTGGACACCTTCCGCGAGCTCCTCACCGAGTGCGACCGCCGTCTCGCCGACGTGTGCGGAGTCGGCGTCGGCCTGCCGGGTCCGGTGGAGCATGACACCGGCAAGCCGGTCAACCCGCCGATCATGCCCGGCTGGGACGGTTTTCCGGTGCCCGACTGGCTCGGCGCTCGGCTCGGTGTCCCTGTGCTGGTCGACAATGACGTGAACATGATGGCGCTGGGTGAATACTGGGCCGGGCGGTCCGGGGCCGAGCACCTCATCTACGTCAAGATCGGCACCGGCATCGGCTGTGGCATCATCAGCGGCCGCAGCCTGCACCGCGGTGCGCAAGGTGCGGCGGGGGACATCGGCCACATCCGGGTGCCCTCGTCCGAGGAGAACGTGGTGTGCCGCTGTGGCAACGTCGGCTGCCTGGAGGCCGTGGCGGGCGGCGCGGCGCTGGCCGCACGCCTGCACGCGGCGGGCTACGAGACCGCCGACAGCCGCGACGTCGTACGCCTGGTGCGTGCGGGCAACACCGAGGCCATCCAACTTGTCCGGCAGGCAGGCCGGGAGGTCGGCGTCGTCCTGGCCTCCATTGTGAACTTCTTCAACCCAGCCGTGATCTTGATCGGCGGTGACCTCGCAGGAGCGGGCGAGCACCTGCTCGCCGGACTTCGAGAGGTGATTTACAGCAGGTCCCTGCCCCTCGCCACCCAGCATCTGAGCATTCGTGTCAGCGAGCTCGGCGACCGTGCGGGGGTGGTCGGCGCGGCGGTGATGATGATCGAGCACATGCTGTCGCCGGAGGCCGTGGACCAGGCGTTGTCGGCCTGACGGCACCAGTTAGGGCGAGAGCCGGCAGACTTATGCTTGACCGTCGATAAAAGGACTCTTACGATCCGCGTAATCCCATACCGGTATGTCAACTCCATACCGGTATACGCGGTATGAACAGGAGCTCCTATGCGCAAGGTCGGTGTCTGGTTCATCGGAGCACGCGGATCCGTGGCGACCACCGCGACCATCGGTGCCGCCGCAGTCAGGGCGGGCGCTTTACCGGCCCAGGGATGCGTCACCGAGGCTCCGGACTTTCCCGGAGGTCTGGTTCCGATCGCCGGCCTGCTCTTCGGCGGCCACGACATCACTGAAGTCCCCTTACGGAAGCGCGCCGAACAGCTGAGCAAGGCGGGAGTGGTGCCGGCGGGCCTGCCCGGACTGCTCGACCAGGAGCTCGACGCCGCCGACGCGGAGATCAGACCGGGTCATGTTCCCGGCGACAACACCCAGGCGACAGCCGCGGCCCGCCTGGCCGACGACATCGCCGACTTCCGCGACCGGCACCGGCTCGCCCGGGTGGTCGTCGTCAACGTCTCGTCTACCGAGCCTCCCGCCGCCCCACGCCCGGAGTTCCAGAGTCTGGCCGACCTCGAAGGGCGGCTCGCCGCGGGCGATGAGGTGCTGCCGACGAGCTCCCTCTACGCCTACGCCGCGTTCCGCGCCGGCTGCGGCTACGTGGAGTTCACCCCGTCGACCGGGCCTGTCCTGCCGGCCTTGGCCGAGCTCGCGGAGTTGCGGGCCGTCCCGTATGCCGGGCGCGACGGGAAGACTGGCGAGACCCTGGTCAAGAGCGCCCTCGCACCCATGTTCGCGCAGAGGTCGCTGCGGGTCCGCTCGTGGTCCGGGCTCAACCTGCTCGGCGGGGGAGACGGAGCCACCCTCGCCGACCCGGCCGCCCGATCGAGCAAGGCGCTCTCGAAGGACCGGGCCGTCGCCGGGATCCTCGGCACGCCCGTCGAAGGAGAGACGCACATTGACTACGTCGAGGATCTCGGGGAGTGGAAGACCGCCTGGGATCATGTGACCTTCGAGGGCTTCCTCGGCGTGCGCATGAGCCTCCAGTTCACCTGGCAGGGTTGCGACTCGGCGCTCGCCGCGCCGCTCGTCCTGGATCTGGCCCGGCTGGTGGCTCGCGCGCACGAGCGCGGGCGGTACGGCGTGCTGGCAGACCTCGGCTTCTTCTTCAAGGACCCGCTTGGCGCGGACGAGCATGCGCTCGCCGCCCAGTACTCCCGGCTGCGCGCGTTCGCCGCGGACCTGGCCGGGGATGCCTCGTGAAGGCGCTGCTCGAACTGGTCCGGGCTCCCGCCGCGCTGTCGGTGCCGGGGGACATGATGGCCGGGGCCGCCGCCGCAGGGCGGAGCTCTGCGCCTGGCCTAGCCCTCACCTCGGTGCTCATCTACTGGGCGGGCATGGCGCTGAACGACTGGGCCGACCGCGAGGCCGACGCCGTCGAACGGCCGGAGCGCCCCATCCCCTCGGGCCGGGTACGCCCGGGCACCGCGCTCGGCATCGCGGCCGGGCTGACCGGCGCGGGTCTGATCGTCGCCGCGGCGTCCGGCGGTCGCCGCGCCCTGGGAGTGGCCGGGTTACTGGCCGGTGCCGTGTGGGCGTACGACCTGGGACTCAAACGGACCCCGCTGGGACCGGCCACGATGGCGAGTTGCCGCGCACTAGACGTGCTGCTCGGCGCGGGCCCACAGGTCAGGGCCGCCGCCCCGATGGCGTTGGCGATCGGCGCCCACACCTACGGGATCAGCATCCTCGGCAGAGCCGAAGTGACCGGGGCGACGGTGAAGACAGTGCGCGGCGCGCTCGCCGCCAGCACCGCTGCGGCCGGGCTGGCGGCCGGGTCCTGCCTGCGTAACAGTTCCTCTTCGAAGGACGCCGCCGCGCGGGCGAGCGCCGCACTTCTCCTCGCCAGCCATCTCACCGCGACCATCCCGGCCCAGGCCGGGTTACGCGCCCGCCCCGATCCCGAGCAGGTACGCAAGGCCGTCCGGGCGAGCATCCTCGGCCTGATCCCCCTGCAGGCGGCGGCGGTCGCGGGCAGCGGGCGGCTGGCGGCCGCGGGTGCGCTACTCGGCGCGCTGCCCGCGGGCAGGTGGCTCTCGGCCCGGATGGCCACGTCATGACCGGGACCGGCGTGAAAGCTCCGGCCCTGAACTGGGCCTATTGCACCAACGGATTTGCCGGCCATCGACTCCACGAGGCCCTCGTGATCCTGTCCGAGCTGGGCTACACGGGTGCCGCCATCACCCTGGATCATGGCCATCTGGACCCCTACGCCCCCGGATTGACCGCCGAGGTGAACCGCATCGCGGGTCTGCTCGACCGGCTCGGCCTGAACGCGGTCATCGAGACGGGCGGTCGCTACACCCTGGACCCCCGCCGCAAGCACCATCCCACTCTCATCAGCGAGGACGCCGAGCGCCGCGTCGGATTCTTGAGCCAGGCCATGCGGATCGCCGCCGACCTGGGCGCTCCCGTGGTGCACCTGTGGAGCGGGATCAAGCCCGAGGACCTGCAAGAGGAAGCGGCGTGGGCCCGGCTGGCGCGCCAGTGCGAAGGGCTCCTCGTCACGGCCGACCGCCTCGGCGTCATGCTCGGGTTCGAGCCCGAACCCGGAATGCTCGTGGAAGACCTGGCCGGATTCGAGCGGCTGCATGCCATGCTCGGCGGCCACCCCCGCTTCGGGCTCACCCTCGACATCGGGCACTGCCGCTGCCTGGAGCCGGACGACGTGCCCGCATGCGTACGGCGGGCGCTGCCGTATCTCGTGCACGTGCAGATCGAGGACATGCGGCGAGGCGTCCACGAGCACCTGGAGTTCGGCGAGGGCGAGATCGACTTCCCGCCGGTGCTCGCCGCGCTGGCCGGCTATCGGGGGCAGGTGGCCGTGGAACTCGCCCGGCACTCTCATGCGGCGCCGCAGGTCGCCCGCCGGTCGATCGATTTTCTCAGGACGGTGAGTAAGGAAGGAAGGAGGCAGTATGGGCGAGATGGAGCCGCGGGCGGAGGAGTGGCTGGCGCGGGCGCTGTCGCAGGTCGAGGCTGATCACGGCGCCGCATACCTGCTCTTCCCACAGGCCGAACGGCGGGGCGGCACCGGCGCGCGGCGCGCGCTGCTCGCGGCGCTGCACGGGGACCAGGCGACCATACGAGCGCTCTACGAGCGGGGCGACAGCGGTGAGCGGCTGACGATCCTGGCGGCCCTGCCCGAGCTCGGCCTCGGCGCGGCGGCGATCCCGCTGGTCGAGGACGCGTTGCGGACCAACGACGCGCGGCTGGTGGCCGCGGCCCTCGGGCCGTACGGCGCGCAGTGGCTCGACGACCACGCCTTCCGCCAGGGCGTGCTCAAGTGCGTCTTCATGGAGATCCCGCTGGCTTCCATCGCCGGGCTCGACCGCCGGACCGACGTCGAGCTGACCCGCATGCTGTCGGACTTCGCGACGGAGCGGCGGGCGGCCGGACGCCCGGTTCCCCACGACATCCTGGAGAGGATCTGATGCGCATCTTCGACCCGCACATCCACATGACCTCCCGGACCACGGACGACTATCAGCGGATGTACGACGCCGGGGTACGCGCAGTGGTCGAACCCGCCTTCTGGCTGGGCCAGCCGCGGACCAGCGTCGGGAGCTTCCTCGACTACTTCGACGCGCTCCTCGGCTGGGAGCCGTACCGCGCCGCGCAGTACGGCATCCACCACCACTGCGCGCTCGCGCTCAACCCGAAGGAGGCGAACGACCCGCGCTGCGCCGAGGTGCTCACCGAACTGCCGCGATACCTGCTGAAGGACTCCGTCGTCGCGGTCGGTGAGGTCGGCTACGACTCGATGACCGACGCCGAGGAGCGGGCCTTCGAGGCCCAGCTCGCGATGGCGGCGGAGAACGACCTCCCGATCCTGGTCCACACCCCCCACCGCGACAAGGTCGCGGGAACCCGCCGCAGCCTCGACGTCGTCAAGGCGGCGGGCACCCCGCCCGAACGGGTGCTCGTCGACCACCTCAACGAGCCCACCGTCGGCATGGTCGCCGATTCAGGCTGCTGGATGGGGTTCTCGATCTACCCCGACACCAAGATGGACCCCGGCCGGATGGTGGCGATCCTCAAGGAGTACGGCACCGCCAGGATGCTGGTGAACTCGGCCGCCGACTGGGGCCGCAGCGACCCGCTGAAGACCCGTGAGGTCCGCGACGCCATGCTCGCCGCCGGCTTCGGCGACGACGACGTGGACCAGGTGCTCTGGCGCAATCCGGTCGCCTTCTACGGGCAGAGCGGACGGCTCGATCTGGAGACCGGCTCACCCGACCCGGACTACGCCGGCAACACGATCAAGCGAGGATGACCATGCGACTGCGCCACCCGGACGGCTCGACCGTGCACCTGGCTTACTGCACCAACGTGCACCCTGCCGAGGATCTCCCCGGCATCCATGGACAGCTCTCAGGTATCGCGGCGAGGGTCAGGAATCTGCTCGGCACCGAACGGCTCGGTCTCGGCCTGTGGCTGTCGCAGCACGCCGCAGCGGATCTCCTTGCCCGGCCCGGGGAGCTCGCCGGCCTGCGTGAGCGGCTGTCCGAACTCGGGATGGAGGTCGTGACCCTCAACGGGTTCCCGTACCGCGGCTTCCACGACGAGATCGTGAAGTACCGCGTGTACGCCCCTGACTGGGCCGACGCGGAGCGGCTGCGCTATACCCTGGGGCTCGCCGAGATCCTCGCCGCACTGCTGCCGGACGACGTCATCGAGGGCACGATCTCCACGCTGCCCCTCGCCTGGCGGACCGGCTGGACGGCGGAGAAGGCGGCAGCGGTCGCGGCCAACCTCGACGCCGCCGCTCGTGGACTGCGCGAGCTGGCCGATCGAACCGGCAAGACGATCCGGCTGGGCTTCGAACCAGAGCCTGGCTGCATCGTCGAGACCACCCCGCAGGCCACCCGCCTGCTCGCCGACGTCGACCGCGACCACCTCGGCGTCTGCCTCGACGCCTGCCACCTGGCCGTGGGCTTCGAGGAGGCCGCCGCGGCGGCCGGCCTCGGACTCCCCATCGTCAAGCTCCAGGCATCGTGCGCCCTGGAGGCGCCACCCGGCAGCCAGGACACGCTGAAGGCGTTCGACGAGCCCCGCTTCCTGCACCAGACGCGCTCGCCGAGCGGATTCACCGACGATCTGGGCGAGGCGCTGGCCGGAGAGCTGCCCGTGGGGGAGCGCTGGCGGGTGCACTTCCACGTACCGCTGCATGCCGCACCACCGCCACCGCTCACCACCACCGCGTCCTACCTGCGGGAAGTGCTGGATGCCCTGCTCGGCGGCCCCGCCCCGCTCACCCGGCACATCGAGGTGGAGACCTACACCTGGAACGTGCTCCCCGGCGCACCGCCGGACCTCGCCGAAGGCATCGCCGCCGAACTCGACTGGACCCGGCGGCAGTTGGCCGCACTCGGTCTGAAGGAGCTGTGATGGCGCCACTGGTCGTGATCAACGTCGTCGGGCTCACCCCACGCCTGCTGGCACACATGCCCAACGTGGTGAAAGTGGGCCCTGCCGCCGGCCTCCGCCCGATCCTTCCGGCCGTCACCTGCTCGATGCAGGCCACCCTGCTCACCGGCGCGCTGCCCCGCGACCACGGCATCGTCGGCAACGGATGGTACTTCCGCGACCTCGGCGAGGTGCTCCTGTGGCGCCAGCACAACGCGCTCATCCAGGGCGACCAGCTGTGGACCGCCATGCCCGGCCTGCGCACCGCCAACGTCTGCTGGTGGTACGCGATGGGCGCGCCGACCGACCTGCTGGTAACCCCCCGCCCCATCTACCACGCCGACGGCCGCAAGTCGCCCGACTGCTACACCCGCCCGCCCTCACTCCACGACGATCTCGAGGCCGCCCTGGGCCCGTTCCCCCTGTTCACCTACTGGGGTCCGAACGCCGGGATCGCCTCCTCCGAATGGATCATCGCCGCTGCCCGCCGCATCCTGGCCCGCGAACGGCCGGATCTGCTGCTGGTCTACGTCCCGCACCTCGACTACGACCTGCAACGGCACGGCCCCGACGGTCCTGAGGCGATCGCCGCGGCCCGCGCCGTCGACGCCGCGCTGGCCCCGCTTCTCGAAGAGGACGCCGAGGTGGTGGTGCTGTCGGAGTACGGCATCACGCCGGCCTCCCGCCCGGTGGACATCAACCGCGCGCTCCGGAGCGCGGGCCTGCTGGAGGTCTACAGCCAGGCCGGGATGGAGTACCTAGACCCGTGGACCTCCCGCGCCTTCGCCGTCGCCGACCACCAGGTGGCCCACGTGTACATACGTGACCCGGCCGACCTCGACCGTGCTCGCGACGTCATCGCCGCCCTGCCCGGCGTGGACGAGGTGCTCGACCAGACGGGCAAGGCCAAGTACGGCCTCGACCACGAACGCGCGGGGGAACTCGTCGCGGTGGCCGAGCCCGACGCCTGGTTCACCTACTACTACTGGCTCTCCGACGACCGGGCGCCCGACTTCGCGCGACTGGTGGATATCCACCGCAAGCCTGGCTACGACCCCGCCGAGCTGTTCATGGACCCCCGGGACCCGTTCGTCAAGCTCCGCGCCGCGGCAGCGCTGGCCAGGAAGAAGCTGGGGTTCCGCTACACGATGTCCGTCGTGCCGCTGGACCCCTCGCCGGTCCGCGGCAGCCACGGCCGCCTCCCCGACGATCCCGCCGACGGCCCTGTCCTCATCGGCCCGTTCGACGGCGACGCCTACGCGGCGACCGAGGTCAAGGACCTTCTCACCGCCCTCATCCGCCGCTGACCGCCCGCCGCGCCCGGCCAGCGTGACTGGAGTGGAAGGCCTGCCAACCCATGCCACTGCAGTGCCCTCTTGTAGCAACTTCCCCAGAAAAATCTCCAAGCCGCGTAATTCCCATCGTTGGATCGACTCCTTCCTGGCGAAAGGAGCTCCAATGAACAGAATCAGATTGCTCCTCCCACTGTCGTTACTGTTGTCGATGGTGGCGGGAGTGCTGGCCGTACCGTTGTCCACCTCGGCGGTGGCGGCTTCGCGATCGCAGTTCGCCTGCGATGCGGCGGATTCGCCGGACAAGGGATGGGTGCTGCCGATCTACGTCCATCAGCCAGAGCAGGACAAGTACGACGCCGATCTGGGCGCCGTGTTGAACGCCATCTGGGAGACGGACCAGACCTTCGACGCCAGCGCTCAAAGGTTCGGGATCTCTCGGAGAATCCGGTTCCTGCAGGATGGCGACTGCCGTCCCGTGGTGGCGAAGCTGCCCTTCGTGAAGGGCCGCAACCGGGCGGAGATGAGCAAGGCGCTCGGGGAGAACCTCGCCGCCCAGTCGGCCCTGGTGCGCAAGCTCTGGCCGACCAATCGTGTCAAGCCGCTGTTCTTCGTCAGGGACAACGACATCACCAACTCGTGCACGGGTGGCGGTGCCGACGCCGGCCTCAGCAATGGTGGCGCCATCCTTCCTCGCTGGTGCTGGGGCGAAGCCGGGCTGACCCACGAGTTGTTGCACACCTTCGGGCTTTCGCACTGCAACAACGATCCCAAGAACGGTAACGACCCGCTCTGCCGCAACTCGGGCAGCAAGCCGGAGTGCAAGAGCGACGCCGCGTCGAACTACCACCTCGACTCCTGCCGAATCGACGACTTCCGCTACTTCGAACCGACGCCCGTGCGGCAGCCGCCACTGGCGAAGAACTGGAACGTCGCGTTCAGCCCGTACCTGATCCAGGACCAGCCGAGCCCGGTGTGGAACCTCCGCCTCAAAGCAGTCGATAACGGCAAGTGTCTCGACGACAGCGGGCAGCAGGTGGTACAGCGCTCGTGTGCGGACGCCAAGAACCAGACCTGGTAGCGGAGCATTGACGCCGACGGCTATCTGACGATCCGCAACGCCGGAACCGGCGAGTGCCTGAAGATGGCCGACACGGTGACGACCGAGAAGTGCGTGGCGAAGGAACGGTCGCAGCAGTGGCTGCCCCAGGCGGAGCAGGAGCGGACAAGCTTCGCCAGCCGGGCCGGTGGCCGCCTGTCCGTCAAGGACAAGAATGACGGAGCTCCGGCGGTGCGCGATGCCGGAGGCACCGTCGTGGCCGAACTGCTCGGCGGCACCACAGCCGCGTCGACCCCGGCCAAGACCCCGGAGGCAACCACGGCTCCCACCCCGACCCGGACCCCTGAACCCTCTGCGGCTCCGACGACGGTCCCTGAACCGCTGCCCTCCGCTGGGCCGCAGGCACGGACCGCCAGCTTCAAGAGCTCGTACGGGACCTGCCTGACCGCCACCCGCTCACAGGCGAGCCTAGGGGCGTGCCGGACGAAGTGGCGCGTCGTGCCGGTCGCCCACGGGGCCGTTCAACTGCGATACAGCAGCCGCTGCCTGGCTCTCGGTGCGGCCCGCCAGGGTAAGCGCGCTGTCGTCCTCACCACCTGCCGCGGCACGGCCAAGGGCCAGCGCTGGCTGCTGGAATCCCAGCAGGACGGCACGGTGACGGTGAAGAGCGCGACCACAAGAGCTACCCGGCTCGTTGGTCTCCCCGTCGGCAAGTCGGCTCGCGTGTATGCCAAGGCGGCGTACACGAAGAACGCGCTGAGGTTCGTGATCAGATAGGTGACGGAGGCCACCATCGAGGACGCCGCCCTGACCCGCCTGGTCAGGGCGGGGGACAGCCGCGCCGTCGCCGAGCTCCATGAGCGGCACCACGCGGCTGTTCTCGCTCTTGCCCGCCGTCTGTGTCCAGACCCGCAGACAGCGGAGGATCTGGCCAGTGAGGCGTTCACCCGCACCCTCCGGACCGTCCGCTCTGGTACGGGCGGTCCGGAGGGGCCGTGGCGTCCCTATCTGTATGCAGTGGTTCGCAACACGGCGGCCGAGTGGGCCCGCTCCGATCAGCGGCTGGTCCTGACCTCTGAGTTCAGGGAAGATGTGCTGACGGTGGAGGCGCCGGAACCGCCCGACGACCTGGTGAGCCGCGCCTATCGTTCCCTGCCGCCACGCTGGCAGACCGTGCTGTGGCACACGTTGATCGAGGAGGAGACGCCCGAAAAGGTCGCCAAGATACTCGGCATCACGACCGGCAACGTGAACGTGCTGGCCTTCCGCGCTCGCGAGGGGTTGCGCAAGGCGTATCTGGCCGCGCACCTGGCGGGTGCTTCCCCTGAATGCCGCGAGTTCGCCGAGCCGCTGGCCGCCGCCGTACGCAAGAAGAAGGGGCGGCTTCCACGGTCGCTGCGCGCGCATCTCGAGTCCTGCCCCAGTTGCACGCGGGCCTACGGCGAGCTGGTCGATCTCAACACCAGGCTGCGGGCCGTATGGCCGATCGTCGCTCTGCCCCTTGCCATGGGAGCCATGGGCAAGGCGAAGGGTGTCTCCGCCGGAGGACTGGGCTGGGTGACGCCCGCGTTGATCACGACGGCGATCGCGGCCACCGCAGTGGTTGTGCTGGTGGCCCTGCCACCGGACCCCTCACATCCGCCCCCATCTCCACCCGCGGCCCAAGCGACCCTGACGACTTCCCCCGAGCCAAAGTCCACCTCCAAGCCCAAGATGACCCGGAAATCCACGCCAACAACCACCAGGAAGCCCACTCCGAGAGCGGTCCCTGGCACCCGGATCTCCTACGCCGGCCGTTGCATCGGTGTGATCAGCGGCCGGATCGCGACGCCGCGCTGCACCGACGCGCGGACAGCCTGGCGCACCAAGGGTGACCCTCAAGGGTTCCAGCTCGTCAATATCGTCAGCGGACTGTGTCTGACTGCGGGAGAGAAGTACGACGACGTCGCCTTCAACGGGGGCGGCATGCGTGCGGTCCGGCTCTCCCGCTGCTCTGACGCCTCCGCCCAGCGCTGGCACACACCCACCTTCTCCGATGGGGTACCGCGTCTGATCAGCGTGTCCTCCGGCATGTCGCTCTCGATCGGCAAGGAGTTCGCCGGCAAACGCCCGCCGACGGCGTTCATTCTGTATGGCGCTTACACGGGATCTCTCGACCAGCGAATCACTCTCGTGTCCACTCGCGGATGATCGTGGACTATTTCTTGTCGCATCCATACCGGCGATGCTCTCCCATCACCGGTTCATCGAAGCGTCTAGGGTTTCCTGGTCCAACGGGCGAGGGAAGGCCCGTCGAGATAGATCGTTCGCTCGGTCATGTGCTCTGGGGACCTCCCCTGGGGAAGGCCCGATGTCGGCAAACGGCAAACCGTCCGTGAAGAGCTCCAACGAGACGATGGTCGAGGTTGGCTGGATCGACTCCCAGCCGACCGTACCGGCTCTGCCCTGACGGGCAGCGGCACGCGTACGGACGACAACCTCTGGCTCGAGACCGGCGCCACCGGAAGCGACCACGCGATAGGGGCCCAGCCTGACGGGCGATCGTCTCGAACGCCAGGTACGACGCCGCACCGCCCGCCACCATGGTGGGGGGCGGTGCGATCGCGCCGGCCACCAGGTTTCCAGCTGACACGAGCGCGCCTGGGAGCTTTCAGAGCGGTAGTTGGCGTCCCGGCTGTTCGTGCGAGTGAAGGTCGTGGGCTGTCTTTGGAATCGGCAAGAGTCCCGTGTCTTGCAACTCTCTTGCCGTTCCTGCTTGGCAGGCGTATACCCACCCCTTTGCCCGTACCGCGTACTCCGGGTCGTACCGCACGGAGAGCTATCCGTCACGACTTGAATACTTTACGCATTCAAGCTGTGTATTAGCCTTCGTTGAAGGACGGTGCGCGTTTTTCCAGGAAGGCGCGCATGCCCTCTGTCTGGTCATCGCCGGCGAAGAGGGCGTGGAAGACGCGTCGCTCGAAGAGCGTGCCCTCGCGCAGGGAAGTCTCGTCTGCCCGGTTGACCGCTTCCCGGGCGGCCACGGCCGCCGGTTTGCTGAACGAGGCGATCGTGGCTGCGATCTGCGTTGCCTCCTCCAAGAGGCGGTCGGCTGGGACCACCCGGGAGACCAGGCCGGCGCTTTCTGCCTCCGCGGAGTTGAGCGTGCGCCCGGTGAGGATCAGGTCCATCGCTTTGGCCCGTCCGATCAGGCGGGTGAGACGCTGGGTGCCGCCGATGCCGGGGATCACCCCGAGCCGGATCTCGGGCTGTCCGAAGACCGCGGTGTCGGCGGCGATGATGACGTCGCACATCATCGCGAGCTCGCAGCCGCCGCCGAGCGCGTACCCCGCGACCGCGGCGATCTTCGGAGTGCGCAGCGCCGCGAACTCCTCCCATCCCGCGAAGAAGTCCTCCTCGGCCAGGTCGGTCGCGGATTTGGAGGCCATCTCCCGGATGTCGGCCCCGGCGGCGAACGCCCGATCGGAGCCGGTGATCAGGAAGCAGCCGACGCCCGGGTCGCGGTCCAGCGGCCGTAGCGCGCCCACGAGGTCGTTCATCAGGTCGGTGTTCAGTGCGTTGAGTACTTCGGGGCGGTACAGGCGCACGGTGACGACGCGGCCGGCACGATCAATCTTCACGTGCATCGTTGCCTCCTCAGGAGTCCCAGATTGCACCGTAGGCGGGGATGCCGCGGCGCTCCATGCCGTGTACGACCTGCCAGGTGAGCTTCTTGTTCGAGATGCAGATGACGGCCTCGGCACCGAACTCGGCGTACGCCGCGTACGCCAGCCGGACCATGTCGGGCTTGCCGTGTTCGGCGGTGTCCCACAGGACCGCATCGGGCTGGACGGCCAGGATCTCGTTGACGAGCGCGTCGCCGTAGGTTTTCCGGTGCCGGCGTGCCGACCACACCAGCCGGGACGGGACCTTCGCGGCCAGCAGGTGGGGTAGGCACGGCCCGATGCCGCTGCCGGTGGCCACGTACACCACCTTGGTGAACAGCGTCTCGATGTTGGCCACGCCGGCGGTGGTGATGCCCTTGACCCAAACATGCGAGGGCAGGTCGTCGATGAAGGACCCAGTCCAGTCTCCCGACCGCGAGATCGTGAGCCGGAACCCCGGTCGTCCCGGGGTCGGGACGTTGGCGAACGAATGCCACTCCAGCAGCGGGCTTCGGCTGACCGCCGTCGAGGAGCCCGCGAACGGCGTGACACCGTGGTCGAAGTGCACCAGCGCCACATGTGACGACGGTCGCTCGATGACCACCGGCACCCGCCGCAGCCGCAGCCACGGCAGAGCGATGCTGAACGTGATCACGGCCAGGACCCAGATGCCAGGCGCCGCCGCGAGGCTCTGCTCCACGGCCCGCGCGAACAGCACGGTCTGGACCCAGAAGAGCACCAGCACGGTCCAGCCGCCGAACCGGTGCGTTCGTTCGAAGAGGTCATGGAACCTGGACCGCAGCGGAGGCAGTGCCGTGACCACCATGCCGATAAGCAGCGCCACCAGCGCATAGGAGACCGCGACGGTCCCGGCCGTCGCACCGCCGCCCAGGCCCCGGACCGCGTGGTGGGTCAGCCCACCTACGAGCGCGAGAAACCAGAGCGTCCCCGCCAGCGCGCCGCCGATGTGCAGACCGCCAAAGTGGTAGACCTTGGCCAGCGCCCATCGGACCCGCAGCGGCCACGTGGTGGGCGGCCGGGTGGCGAGCCAGAAGAGCAGGTTGACGACGTACTGCTGCCGGATGATGACGGCCAGCGCGAAGTTGCCCAGCGCCGCATACGACAGAGCACGCAGGTCCACCCCGTCCCGCGACCACCACCCGCCCGAGCCCAGCCCGTACGAGAGAACAACCAGGTTCACCGCAAGGACGAAGGCCGCAAGCCGGTTGTAATGCATGAGATGAGGGTGCTTGAGGGCGCGCCGCGGCAGCGACGTCAGCTCAGGCAGTTCGACCTCCGACCGCCGTGTGACCCCTTCTCCTGCGTCGATCGTCGTCATGAAGCCACTTCCGCGACCGCCAGCCGGAGCAGGGCCTCCTTGTCGATCTTTCCTCTACTGGTGAGTGGGAGCGCTCCCACTTCGTGCACTGCTGATGGCACGCAGTAATAAGGAAGCACGGCGGCGACCGCTCTTCGGGCTGCTTCCTGTTCCACATGCGCCCCGGTGACGAACGACACGAGGGTCCGGTCGTCGAGCTTGAGCGTCACCGCGCGATTGCATCCGGGCAGCGCCTCGAGGACGGCCGAGACCGAGTCCAGCTCGACCCGGAACCCTCGGATCTTGACCTGGTCATCGGTCCGCCCCAGGTGCTCCAACTCGCCATCGGGCGTCCAGCGCCCCAGATCCCGCGTCCTGAACATCAGCCGTCCCCCGCCGAGGAATGGATCCGGCGCGTACCGTTCGCCGGTCAGCTCGGGGTTCCCCGCATATCCCGCGGACACGCACTCGCCGCCGGCCCACATCTCGCCGATCTCACCGATGGCGCACGGGCGCCCATGCTCGTCGAGCACGTACACGGTGTTGTTGGGCGTGGGCCGGCCGATGGTGAGCCGGATCGCCGCCGGATCATGGCGCTGCATCGTGTTGACGATGGTCGTCTCGGTCGGGCCGCACGCGTTGTAGAAGGTGCCGACGGCCGCCCACCGGTCGGCGAGCGCGCGGGGGCACGGCTCTCCAGCCACGGCCGCTACCCGTACCCGGCGGCAGCGCCCTGGATCGACCGTTGAGAGGATCGTCGGGGTGGCGATCACCACCTCGACGTCCGTCACGGTCTCGGCGATGTCCTTCCCCCGGATGACCAGCGTCGCGCCGTGCGAGAGGGCACCCAGAATCTCCCACGCCGCCATGTCGAACCCGATGTTGAGGATCTGCCCGACCCGCAAGCCTGGGCGCATGCCGAGGTCTCCGGGCTCGGTGAGCAGGACGTTGCAGACGTTCCGATGGGTGACGATGACACCGTTGGGCTTTCCTGTCGTGCCGGAAGTGAACAGTACATAGCAGCCCCCGGCAGGATCGACGGGCTCGAACGCATACTGGCCACCATCCCGCATGACGGCGTCGATGGGGACGCACACTTGCCCGGCACCTGCCGGGATGCGCTCCTCCGCGTCCGACAGCGTGAGGATCACCCGCGTGGCCGCCGTGGCGATGACATGGCGGAGATACTCCTCCGGGGCGATGTCCACGTCCTGCGGCACGTAGGCCGCGCCCGCCTTCAGCGCGGCCAGCAGTCCGACCACCATGGGGATCCCGCGCCGGACGAACAGCCCGACGTTGTCCCCAGGCTGAACGCCGTGCCGGACCAGCAGGGCCGCCAGCAGGTTCGCCTGGCGGTCGAGTTCACGGTAAGAGATGGCCTCGCCGAGATGCTCTACGGCGATCCCGTCTGGGGTGATCGCGGCCCACCGCTCGAATGCTCGATGGATGTACTGATGAGGAACCGTCCGATTCGGGCCCTTCCCGAACAGCTGGAAGAGGCGGCGATCCTCAGGCGAAAGGTGGTCCAGCAGCGGTGCAGACCAAGGTCGTTCCATGGCCTGCGGTCGAGTTGCGGGACGACGCTCTGGCTCGTGGCCCAGGTACCTCAAATCCGTTCCTTCGTAGGAGGAGACGAGGGCCCCATGAGAACAAATAATTGAGAATTGAACAACGCCCCATGCGTCGCTTGGAAACGTTCTGACCACTCCTGCGCCTTAGGCGGTGATGGGATGAACCCGCGATGGAGCAGGGGGTGTGCGGTCCTTTCGGTTGGGCGGCGATCGAGGGGGCCGCCAGGTGGGCGCCGGCCAGTTGTGGCCACAGGCCATGAAAGTTTCACGACACATGAGGTCACATCTTGACGTCATGAGGTGTCTGGCTGGAGGGCGGGATCCATTCCGGGCAGCCATGACGCAATGACCGCAACAGGACGGCGGCCGTGCTCGGTGCGTGCTCGTACGCCCCGTCACCCATCGTCAGGACCCGACACCGCGTGACACGCAGAACGCGTTAAAGTGGCAGGAACCGTCATCGGCTGGCATCGTGTGACACTTAATGATCTTGCTTCTAATCCGTAGGTCGTAGGTTCGAATCCTGCAGGGCGCGCTTTGATCATGGTCTGACCTGCTGTTATGTGGGATCGGATGCGTTCTAGAATTTTCGTCTAGCGGTTGCGTGCTCCATACGTGCTCGCGCGCACCAACCCCGCACACACCATGATCCATTCACCATCTCCAGCTGGTGCGGCAAGAGCAGCGGCCCCGCCTTGCCGCGAGCAGGCGGCGAATGCGGGGCCGGATGCTTAATCCGACTGTTCAGCTCCTCAGCGAAAGGAGTTTGCCTGGTTCGGCCTGGTCCGCTTCGCCGAACAGCAGGGCGGCGGTCTTCTCCGCCGCGGCCATGGCCACCTGCGGGTAGACGGACGGCGGTGTTCCCATCACGTGGCCGCCGGTGTAGTCATGCCCCGTTAGCCGCGCGATGCTGAAGTCGATCACGCGCGGCCCTTCGGGCTGAGCAGGACGTTGGACGGTTTGAGGTCTCTGTGCACCACGCCCGCTCGGTGAACGGCCGCCAGCGCGGTGATCGTGCCGACCGCCAGCCGGTGCAGGTCGCTCCCGGACAGCGGCCCGTGCCGGCGCACAGCCTGGTCGAGGGTGGGGCTCTGGATGCACTCGCTGACGATGTACGGCCTGCCGCTCGCCGTGTCGACCTCGGGCACCTGTGCCGTGCAAAAGGCCACCACGTGCGGTCTGTCAGCGCTGTTCGAGGCCCGCAATCGATCGGGACGATCGTCGAGGTGGACAGCGCGGAAGACCCGTGCCTGTTTGTCGCCTGTGGTCGGCCGTACCGACTATCGAGTCGTTCAGGGCACTGACCAAAGTGCACCGGGTCGAGGCGCACCTGCCCTCGCTCGTCCGGGTGACGGGTGAGAGCCTGTGATCCGCGTCCTGCTGGCCGTCGAACACCACCGGGGAACCCAGCCCGCCCTGATCACCGCGATCGCGATGGTCAGGCAGATCCACGGATCGCCGGCGAATCGGATCAGGCTGTCCGGCCAAAACGCGAACCCGCAGTTGTTGAACGCCGAGATCGCATGGAACACGCTCACCTCGAAGAATGCCGCCTCGGGCATGGCGCGCCGGTAGCCGCGCACCCTGTTGGCGGCTGTCCTGCGCGTACTGGGCGAACTCAGCATGGTCCACGATCTCGACGTCGAGAGGTTCACCGAGTTGGAAGTGCACCGTGAGGCCCGAGTACCTTCATGCATAAGGTCCGAATCACAGCTTCTCTGCCATCTCGATATGCAGACGGGCCAGTTCCTCGTGTTGATCAGCCATGATCGCGTGGTAGTGCATCGCTTGGAAGGAGATCGTCCGCGAGATCTCCTTGTACGCGACCTGCTGCTCGTCCAGTTCCTCGTCGTTCAGATCTACATCCTCTAGCAACTCAGCCAAGAGAGCCTGCGCCTTGATGAGAAGATCACCAACAACAAGGCCCCATTCGAGTGAGGCTATTCCCGCCTTCAAGTCAGAAGGTTTCACCTGGAAGCCAAGGATGTGGAAGATCGACCGCCGAACCGGCACGACTACCGCCTGCGTCCTGACGATCTGCTGCACGAGCTGATGCATCCGCAACGTCCCCTGCTGGTCGACAGTCACCAGGGATGTCTCCAGCAGTACCCGCACCACCTCATCGAAGTCCGCCTCGCGACCAGTTGCCCGCCGCAGGATTTTCGGCAGCGCAGTCGGCTTGAGCAGCGGAAGGTCGCGTGGAATGTCGATTGGCGCAAGGAATGCGTAGACCATGAGCAGCTGACCGGCCGCCGGATGCTGTTTCATGGCGAGCCGCATCGCCAATATCACGGTGGCAGTGACCGATCCCATCTCATATTCGCCAGGCGCAGCCTTGTCCAGCAACCGCTCGCGGCGATATCGATGCATATAGTCGGCCAATGCGATGCCGGTGAGGCGGCAGTACGCGCTTACCTGCTCCAAAGCCAGCGGCAAGCCGGCAAGTTCCTCTGCCAGTACCTCGGCAGCCTGCCCATCGCCGCCCGGATAACTGGTGCGGTGCAGCAGGAACCGAGTGGCCGCCTCCTGACTGAACGGTTCCACCTCGATCGTCGTGGCCATGGCTTCCCAGGCTGGGGAACGCGACGTGACGAGCACTCGGCCGCCACGCTGTGGCATGAACGCCCGCAACAGGTCGGGGCTCGACGCATTGTCAAAAAGCAGAAACCAGTCTGTTCGCGCTGCCAATTCGGTGACGATCGCTTCAGCCGCTTCTGCGTCGTCTACGGTCTCGATGCGCATCCGACGAGCAAGTTGTGCGAGGTCGAAAGTCAGGCTGTCCAGCGAGGACGCATCCACTCGCCAGCACACCAGGGCATCCATTGCATGGCGATGCGCGTAGGCGAGCGAGAGTTGGCTCTTACCTACGCCTGGCAAACCGAACAGCACTACGACGGCATGGCTTCCGGCTTCTTCATGCTGGCGGTAGGCCGCCTGGATGGAGTCGAGTTCGCCATCTCGGAAGGCGAACGTGGCCACGGGCGGCGGAACATCCCAAATCTGGTTGGCCGCCTGCTTTACCACATCCTGTGTGGCGTCACGCAACGGCCGGGGTTGCTGGGGGGCTCACCCCGAGGTGTGGACACCGATTGTCATGCGGCGAGCAGCACCTTATCGATGGTTTGCTGCTCGTAGTCCATCGGGCTCAGATAGCCCAGGGTGGAATGTCTCCTGCGGGT